>JAGLJX010000327.1 GCA_023142175.1 Emcibacter sp. | reverse complement strand
CCCACATAATGCTTTTCATGGGTCGCGTCCAGATGGGTGAAAAAGTTACCCATGGGTGTCATAACGTCAAGTGGATCTCCTTCCTTAAGGACATCATTGGCAAAACAGGAAAACAGCCCGCCCTTGATTTTTTTGACAGCCACCCGCAGTTCATCATCAAATAACCCGCTACAGATGGAATAGGAGCGCCGGGTGTCTTCGCCACCGATCACGGCCTTAAGGGTCAGATATTGACCAGCGTTAAACTGATATTCCTCATGCAGATCGCTTGGCACATCAAAGGCAATTGATACAGTATCATCTGTTTCCTGCCTGATATTGGAAATTTTTAGGGAATGAAATATTGGCATAATACTATCCTATATGCACTTGAAATAATCGAAAGGTTCCAGACAATCAAGGCAACGGTAAAGTGCCTTGCAGGCGGTGGAGCCGAATTCACTGATCTGCTCTGAATTGTCAGACTTGCATCTGGGACAGGATATCTTTTTCTGGCCGCCAAACAAGACTGTTTTGTTGCGGGTGGTTTTTTCCGGCGGGGCGATGCCGTAGGCTTCCAGTTTTATCCGCCCTGATTCCGTCATCCAGTCCGTGGTCCATGCGGGCGAAAGCTGGGTTGTGACTATGGGGTCCATAAATCCGTGACGGCTCAGGGTATCCTTGATTTGATCTTCAAGCATATACATGGCTGGACAACCGGAATAGGTCGGGGAAATGACGATTTCCAGTTGCCCGTCTTCGCTTTTGTTTACCTCACGGGCTATGCCCAGATCGACAATTGACAGCACCGGAATTTCCGGGTCCTTAACCTCCTCAAGCAGGGACCAGACCCGTGCAGGGTCAAAGTTTTTATCGAGTGAAGCCATGAGCTTTACCATTCACAGCCCGGATAACGACGCTGCATATATTGCATATCGGTTAGAATATAACCGAAATGCTCGGTATGAACTCCGTTCGCCTTGCTGCCTATCTGAGTCCAGCCTTCAGCGGGAACCGTCAGGGTTGCCTGCGTGAGTACCTGTGCGACTATTTGATCCCAATCCGCCTTCAGAGATGCTACATCAACAGAGATGCCGTCTTCTAACAACAGGGTTTCTGCCTCGGTCATGGTGAATAATTCACCGGTATAGGTCCATTGATTATCAATGGAATTCTGTACCCGTGCATGGCTTTCCTTGGTGCCATCGCCCAGACGGATCAACCATTCACTGCTGAAGCGCAGGTGATAGGTAACTTCCTTCAGGGATTTTGCCCCGACCGCGGCCAGTTCAGAATCCTTTGAGTTGCCAAGAGCCGTGTAAAACAGCTTGTTATAGGCGCTCATGAAGAACAGGCGCACAATAGTATCGCCCCAGTCGCCGTTGGGGATTTCTGTTAGCAGTGCATTACGGAAATCCTGTTCATCGCGCAGATAAGCAAAATTATCTTCGGTTTTTCCCGCGCCTTCGGCAACCGCGGCGTAACTGTAAAGTTCGCGGGCCTGTCCGATCAGATCAAGCGCACAATTCATCAACGCCATTTCCATTTCAATGGAGGGGGCGCGGAAACACCATTCAGACATACGGTGACCAATGATCAGGCCATTGTCGCCGATCTGGGCCGCATATTGTACGAGAGCATCTTTTTTAGAGAGATCAGCCATTACATTTTCCCCGCACCTTTAGGGATGTCATAGAAAGTGGGGTGACGATAAATTTTATCATCAGCCGGCTCAAACAGGCTTTCTTTGTCTTCCGGTTTGGACGCGGTGATGGCATTGGAGGGCACAACCCAGATGCTGACGCCTTCGCTGCGGCGGGTATAGACATCACGGGCAGATTCCATTGCCATTTCCGCATCGCTGGCATGAACACTGCCACAATGTTTATGGTCTAATCCTGCTTTACTGCGGATGAATACTTCCCATAGGGGCCATTCTAGTTCTTTAGCTTTTTCGGGGGTCATTTTAAAATCCTTTCAAGTCTAGCCTGATGTTTAGGCGACATTTTTATTCTGTTGTTTCGCGGCATAAGCGGAGGCGGCTTCACGAACCCAGGTACCGTCTTCATGGGCTTTGAGGTGGTTGGCGACGCGCTGTTTGTTGCACGGGCCATTGCCGTTGATCACATTGCCAAATTCTTCCCAGTCAATCTCGCCATAATCATAATGACCGCGTTCTTCATTCCATTTCAGGTCTGGATCGGGAAGGGTAATACCGAGGAATTCGGCCTGTGGCACGGTGGCATCAACAAATTCCTGACGGAGCTGATCATTGGATTTCCGTTTGATCTTCCATTTCATGGATTGTGCGGAATGGGGGCTGTCGCTGTCATTGGGACCAAACATCATCAGGGACGGCCACCAGAAACGGTTGACTGATTCCTGTAGCATTTCTTTCTGCTCGTCGCTGCCTTTGGACAGGGTCAGCAGCAGCTCGTAACCCTGTCGCTGATGGAAGCTTTCTTCTTTGCATATGCGGATCATAGCTCGTGAGTAGGGGCCATAAGAACAACGGGACAAAGCAACCTGATTGGTGATCGCCGCGCCGTCAACCAGCCAGCCAATGGTACCCATATCAGCCCAGCTCAAGGCCGGGTAATTAAAGATAGAAGAATATTTGGCTTTGCCGGTTTGCAGTTGCTCGATCATTTCCGCGCGGGAAGTACCAAGAGTTTCTGCGGCGGAATAGATATAAAGACCATGACCACCCTCATCCTGAATTTTCGCCAGTAAAATTACTTTCCGGCGCAGACTGGGCGCACGGGTGAGCCAGTTGCCTTCGGGCTGCATACCGATAACTTCGGAATGGGCATGTTGGGACATTTGGCGCACCAAAGTTTTACGATAGGGTTGCGGCATCCATTCCTGGGCTTCTATTTTGATGTTATCATCGATCTTTTGCTGAAAAATTTCTTCCAACCTTGCCTGCTCCTCGGATGTGGGTTCAGCAATTTCGATCGGCTTCTGTATTGAAGTATCTCCGTACATGGCGGGCCTCTCTTGTCAAGAAATGGGGTAATGGTTCCAAATAAAATCAGGATAAAAAATATTTAACATATATAATAAATCCTTATATGTAACATAAAAACTAATAAATCAAGAAAAAATGTATCATATCATAATATTGTTTATTTCAGGCCGCCAAAACGCAGGAAGAATTCCTTATCTGGCGGTGGCAGGAGGCCTTGCTCAGTCTCCATTATATTGCTAAGGCAATATTCTGATTTTTCCAGCAACAGCTGATAAACATCACGGCAAAGCTGGTACGCGCTATTGCCTTCCCAATGGGTGGGCATCAGCATATCCGGCAGACGGGGGTCTCTTAACAGTATTTTGCGATATTCATGGACCATCAATATTCTGATCAACAGACAGTCCATTTCCGGTGGAATATCACCTGCGGATAATCTTTGATATACAGGCCGGTATCTTTCCAGAAACTTCCGGTATTTTACACTAAGTTCTTCCAGATTCCAACAACCTTTGAGCATGGTATCCAAGGCGGAAGAGGAGGTCAGTTCATGGGATGCTCCCTGCAGGATGATGACCTCGTTACGGATGCTCAAATCATCTAATGTCCGTTCCAGAGTCGACATATCCGGCATTGGGTGGGCCAATATGCCCTTGGCAATCCGGCCAAAACCGAGCCAGCCTAGTTCTTTGATAGCAAGGTCTTTATTAATATTTTTATTGTCTGGCAGGATTACCAGTGTCCAGCTCTGATCCCAGTCGCTGCGGGGGCCAGCGTAAATCTGTGGTGTTGCGTTTCTGAAACGCCGCCTGCCTGAATCGGTCAGGCTGTAATAGCTTTTGCGGCCTACCTGATGGGGGCTGATCCAGTTATCTTTGTTCAGGCGGGAAACGGCGGTGCGCACATGGCGGGCGTTAATGCCCAGCGGCTCCAGCAGATTGATCACATTACCAAGCCATACCGCGCCGCCCCTAAGCGCCAGCAAATCACCATAAACGGTAATAATCAGGGACCCCACCCGGAGCGGTTGTTGTTCCTGAAAAGCCTGTATCAGTTTTTCTAATTGCTGTGCAATGGTCACGTCAGTGGTAACTTCGCCTGTTTTTTTGTCATAGCTGTTATTTTTGTATCACTTTAAGGCGGCCCACGCAAAATAAAAGACCACCCAGATATTAGGTGGCCTTTTTAAATATGCAAAAAGATATGGTGGCTTATTTTTCGGAGCTGATGCGTCCTGTCTTGGCATCAACAAACGCGGTGCCAACTTTATTTACATTATATTTAATGGCAACCTGCCACTTTCCGTCTACTTTAGTTGTTGGATAGGCTTTGAGGCCTTGACCTTTATAGTCGCGTTTCA
>JAGLJX010000326.1 GCA_023142175.1 Emcibacter sp. | reverse complement strand
ATTCAGGAATATGAAGATTTATGGTGGCATCAACTTTCACAAATTGAAGGTGTACAGGAAATCAACTCCACCATTGCGATGACAGCAGTCAAACACACAACAAAGCTGCCCCTAAGTCACAGCGGTTAGCTGATTATATTCGCTCTTCTGCCAAAGTTCATTTTCCATGATGTTTTTAAGGCACATTACCGCATCCCATACATCAACATAACGGGTATATAACGGGGTGAAGCCAAAACGAACAATATCCGGCGCGCGGAAGTCCCCCATGACTTTATCCGCGATAAGAGCCTGCATGATGGCAAAGCCATTGGTGTGACGGAAAGAAACCTGACTGCCCCGTTCCTCGCGATTACGCGTGGTGGCAAGGGAAAACCCATACTCCCCACAGTGTTCTTCCATAAGTTCTATGAAATAATCACATAAATTCATGGATTTTTCGCGAATTTTTGTCATATCCGCCCGACAAAAAATATCCAGTCCACACTCAAGTACAGCCAGAGACAAAATTGGCTGGGTTCCTGTCAACATCTGTCGAATATTGCCCGCCGGACGATAATCCTGCTCAAAGGTGAAAGGCGCGGCATGGCCCCACCATCCGGTCAGTGGTTGCGTCACTTTGCCCTGATGGCGTTTGGCAACAAAAAGAAAAGCCGGCGCCCCCGGCCCACCATTAAGATATTTATAGCCGCACCCAAGAGCAAAATCGGCATCACAGCGGTTTAAATCAACTGGTAAAGCTCCGGCACTATGACACAGATCCCAGATCACCAGCGCACCGACCTCATGGGCCTTGTCCGTGATCTCTTTCATGTCGAGCAGGTGGCCTGTCTTATAATGAACCTGCGTCAGGGACACTACGGCAACATCCTCTGTAATTGCCGCCAATATATCATCTTTTTCAGCGAAACGGATTTCGTGACCTCTGTCCAGCTGCTTTATCAGCCCCTGCGCGGTGTAATTATCCGTGGGGAAATTACTTCCCTCCATAACGATGACCTTGCGGTCAAGGCGCAGGTCAAGTGCCATGGATAACAGCTTATACAGATTTATTCCCGTAGCATCGCAGGCAACGACTTCGCCGCGCCCTGCCCCAATCAGGCTTGCAATCTTGTCGCCAATTTTTTCAGCAAGCTGAAACCAGTTATTTTTGTTCCAGCTTGTGATCAAATCCTGCCCCCATTCACGCGTCACGACGTCAAGGGCGCGGTCTTTCGCAGACAGGGGCATAGCACCCAAAGAATTACCATCCAGATATATCACCCCTTCCGCAAGATAAAATTCATCTCGAAACAGGGCCAAATCATCCCTTTGATCAAGGTTCAGAAAAAAATCACGGGTATATTCAGGCATACTATTAACTCACTGTATTTCAGCTATTGCTGTCGGCTAAATAACATTGTAAAATTTAAATATGTACTACTATCGTAATATGGGCAAGAAAGAACTGGAGCTGGAATATTCGCCCAGTTCCCGCATTAATGATGTGGCTGTCTATCTTCAGCAATATGATGATCAAAGTCAGATTGCCCATGATACGCTACATTCCATATGTCGAAATTATGGGCCCGAAGACCGCTCCTATATGGACATATTTGTCCCTGATGGCAATGGCCCCTTTCCGGTTCATATCTTCATCCACGGCGGCTATTGGCAGGAGTTGTCAAAAGCTGAAAGCACATTTGCCGCCCCCAATTTTACTGACCATAATATTATATTCATAGCCCTTGATTATACGCTGGCGCCGCAAGCATCACTATTTGAAATAGTGGACCAGATCAGGCGCGGGGTTTTGTGGATATTAAAAAATATTACAAACCATAAAGGTGACAAAAATAATATCACCCTGTCCGGCAGCTCCGCCGGAGGACATTTGGTGGCAGAGGTTTTAAGTATGGACTGGGCAAAACACGGGCATGAATCCTGCCCCATAAAGGGCGCATGTGAGGTTAGCGGGATATTTGATCTGCAGCCCCTTGTACATACTTATATTAATGAGCCGCTTCAAATGACGCAAGAAGATGCCACCGCTTTAAGCCCTATGTTTCATATTCCCCTCTCTGCCTGCCCTGTTATTTTCAGTTACGGCGGTAATGAAACGGATGAATTCAAACGCCAGACACAGGATTATAGCAAAGCGTGGCAAGAGGCCGGGCATTTGGCAACTTATGTTGATATGCCAACCTTTAACCATTTTGATATCATTCTGGAGCTGAATAATAAAAACAGCCCTCTGTTCAGGGCTATTCTCGATCAGATTTTATGATTTTCTGGCGGCATCAATGATCTCATTAGCAAGTTCATCGGCAATCTGGTTGGTGGGTCTGTTTTCAGATACTGACCGTTCAAAAATAACTTTCAGACTGTCATAGATATTTTCAACCTTGGCATTAACCCAATCCACGTCATAAGCACCACGGGTTTCAGCCGCGACATTAATAATCCCGCCTGCATTAATTACATAGTCCGGCGCATAAAGTATGCCGAGGTCCATAAGCCCCTGTCCATGATCATCACGGGCCAGTTGGTTATTAGCGGCTCCGGCAATGATTTTGGTCTTGATATGACCAATCGTGTCATCACTGATAATTGCGCCCAAAGCACAAGGCGACAAGACATCAACGTCAGAAAATAAAATTTTGTCCAGATCAATAATTTCAGCCCCAAATTCCGAAGCGGCACGGCTCACAGAATCCTGATTAATATCAGACACCAAAAGCTTTGCACCCGCAGCATGAAGCTTTTTGCATAAATGATAGCCCACATGACCAACACCCTGCACAGCAACGGTTAACCCAGCGACACTATCCTTACCAAGTTTATGTTTTAC
>JAGLJX010000325.1 GCA_023142175.1 Emcibacter sp. | reverse complement strand
AAAAAGATTAATCTGGGGACTTACCGAGATACTGGAGATAACCACCGCATGAGGCAGCATTACCGTATAACGGAATCCATTGTGGAATCTCATAGAGATGGTTATGACGGGCTTTTTGAGATCAGGCGGAAAGAGCTGGATCTGGCGACCATACAGGATTTGGCCCATAGCGGAATACTAAAATTTGAACTTGGTGGGCAGGGAGACTATATCTTTGATGAGGCTACGATTCAATATGAAGGACATATCGCCGGATTGGAAATCACCGAGAGGCCACAGGGTGGATTGTTTAACGGGTCAATCTGGCTGGCGTTATTAAGCCTTCCCATGGGATGGGGTTTTATATGGTGGAAAAAAAGGAAAATTATTGTGGCGACTAGAAAACAAAAAAGGATTGCGCAGCGCAAAGTCCCCAAACAGCGTGCTTTTTAGCCTTTAAATAACTCATTAAAGCGTTGAACGGCGGCCTTTGGGCCTTGCTCGTGGTTCCAGATACCGCCACAAACCGCGATGAAGTCAGCACCGGCCTCGACCAATGGCTTGACATTATCCACCGTGATGCCGCCAATGGCAACACAAGGGGCCTCGAACAGCTCTACCCACCATGAAACCAAGTTTAACTCTGCCGTGGCTGTGTTGCCCTTGGTATCGGTAGGGAAAAAGGCCCCAAAAGCCACATAATCGGCGCCCTGTTCTGCAGCGACCATGGATATATGGCGACTGTTTTTGCAAGTAACACCGACAATGCAATCCTCCCCAAGCATTTCGCGGGCTTGCGCATAGGACATATCATCCTGTCCCACATGAACCCCGTCCGCGCTAACTTTACGGGCAATATCCGGTCGGTCATTGATGATGAATGCCACATTCTTGGCATGACAGATTGGAATCAGGATTTTTGCCGCTGCGATAATTTCTTCGTCTGACACGTCTTTCAGACGCAACTGGACACTCGCCACAGGTCCGCCATCCAGTGCATCTGCCAATTGTCCGGCAAAGTCATCCACATTAAAAGCGGGTGGGGTGATTATATAGAGTTGAGTTCCTGCCATATTATTTCTCTAAGATTTTCACGCCGGGCAGTTCTTTGCCTTCCATCCATTCTAGGAAAGCACCGCCAGCCGTGGAAATATGGGTGAACTGCGCCGCAACACCCGCATGATTGAGGGCCGCGACCGTGTCGCCGCCACCCGCAACGGATATGAGCGAGCCTTGTTCAGTCAAGCTTCCGGCAGCTTTGGCAAGGGCAACAGTTGCCGCATCAAAAGGCTCAATCTCAAACGCACCCATGGGGCCGTTCCAGATCAGCGTTTTGCAGGTTTTTAACATTTCGGCAAGGCCCTCGACAGAAGCAGGGCCAACATCAAGGATCATCTCATCGGATGCCACATCATCAAGGCCGATGGTGCGACAGTCTGCTCCGGCTTTGAATTCTTTAGAAGCTACAAGGTCGGTCGGCAGATGGATTGTGCAATTCTGCTCGGCGGCTTTGCTCAGGATGGCGCGGGCGGTATCGGCAAGATCATGTTCGCATAATGATGCGCCCA
>JAGLJX010000324.1 GCA_023142175.1 Emcibacter sp. | reverse complement strand
GGTTTCACTGTCAGCCCAGATCTTTTGCCATTTTGCCTCGGTAAGAGCGGCGTTATAGCGTGTCATTTCTTATCCTGATTATTTTATCGGGGCGTTATTGCGTCGAAGAAGCCGCGCCTGCATTAAAATAGCATTACGGATATTGATAGAAGCGCCGGGTCGCGGTGCTTCATCCGTCCAGCCGTTGCTGGTGCTGAGCTGGCGGTGAACGGTAACATTCAGCGAATCGGCGCTCAGCTTTTTGCCGACGATGAATATATCCACCTTGGTGCGTTCTTTATCATTGCCGGGATTAACTTTCCATTCGGTCAGAATAACGCCGCCATTGTGATCGGCACTTTTCATGGACATGAAGGAAAGGGTATCCAATGTCGCCCGCCACAGATAGGCATTGACGCCAATCTGGTATACTTCCTCAGCAGCTTCGATGTTTTTAACGGTATCCTTGCCGCCACCAAAGATGCCGCAGCCGCCCAGGGTAAGAATAATTCCCAAAAAAACTACCTTTGCCGATTTTCCGGTCATATTCTTTATTATTTCATACACGGTCATGAATGTTCCATTCTTGGTTACTGTTTATTTCTGGCGGAAGTAAAGCCTTTATAGCTGTTTATCCTTTTGTTAATGAGCAAACAAGAATTTCTTGCATAATAGTGTCATTATTTAGGCCTAAAAGGAAATGTCTTCATCATCCGTGAGCAGGAAGCCTTCCATTTTTTGCCGGATGTCTTGCGGAATAGCGGCGGATTTCATTTTTTTATGCTTAACCCAGACAATGCTCTGACGGGTGAGGAAACGGGTCTCATCCTTGCTGGAAGTGATGATGGACAGATCAATGCGGCTGCGGCCAATGCGGGTGACGCCAATGGCAAAAGTCAGGCGATCATTGAGGTAGCTGGGGTTTCGGAAGCTGCTTTCCAGATGAGCCATAGGCACGGCCCAGCCTTCGGCGAACATTTTAGGATAGGGATAATCCAGCCCTTCTTCGAACCAAATTTCGCTGGCCTGATTGATCATTTCGTAATAGCGCGGGTAATATACAATCCCCGCAGGGTCGACATGATTGAAGCGAACGACTATTTCTGTTGTGAAACGTGGCATTTCTTAGTAAATTCCCTAAAACAAGTTACGATACAAGGATTATATAGATGAAGAATATTTTCGTACAGATTAAATGTGAGCTTGGCAAGGTTTATGAGGTTGCCGAGCATATTGTTGATAATCTGGATGAAACCGAGGAGGTTTATTCCGTCTCCGGTGCATTTGATTTAATGATGAAGCTTCATCTGGAAGAAGATGAGGATATTGGCCGATATATCAACGACAGGGTGCAGACCATTCCCGGTATCAAGGACACCTTCACCCTGATGGCTTATAAGGCCTTTATGTAAGTATTTGATCTGGGTCAGTGTTTTTGACCTTAAATATGGCATACGACCTAACATGACAGTTAACCAGAAAATATCCCCCGTAATGCAAAAACCACGCCGCCTGCCGCGCTATACCAGCTATCCGACGGCGCTGGAATTTCATGATCTTGATCCTTCTCTTTATCGGGAATGGTTGACGAATCTACCCGATGATCAGCCGGTCAGTCTGTATTTTCACATTCCTTTTTGTGAAAAACTATGCTGGTTCTGTGGCTGCTTCACCAAAATTTCCAATTCATATGAACCAATTCAACGCTATCTGGATGTTTTGCGCCGTGAGATTAGTTTGATTGGTGGTATTTCGGGCAGAAAGAAAATCAGCCATATTCATTTTGGCGGCGGTTCGCCTACGATCATCAATGCCGAATCATTTTCAAGTCTTATGTCATTGGTGCGGGATAATTTTGAAATTCTGCCCGATGCGGAAATTGCAGTCGAGGTTGACCCGCGCACCTGTTCCGAAGACAAGGTAAATGCCTATGCCGCAAGCGGTGTTAATAGGGTGAGCCTGGGTATTCAGGATTTTAACACCCATGTGCAGGAAGCCATCAACCGGGTTCAGTCCGATGAACTTATCGCCGAAAATCTGCGCTGGTTCAAGCAGGCCGGAATTACCAATATCAATTTTGATCTGATCTATGGCATGCCGCGTCAGACTTTGGATACTATCGAAGAAACCGTCTCCAAGACCAATGAATTCAGACCGTCACGCATCGCGCTGTTCGGTTATGCCCATGTGCCGTGGATGAAGAAGCATCAGCAGATGATGGACAAGCACCATCTTCCGGAGCAAGAGGAACGTCAGGCCATGTTCGAGCTGGCCAGTGAAAAATTACAGGGGTTCGGTTACGAATCCATTGGTCTTGACCATTTTGCCCTGCCCGGCGACAGCCTGATAACGGCTCGTCATGATGGTCGGATGAAACGTAATTTTCAGGGCTATAGCGCAGACCCTGCCACCACTATGATTGGCTTCGGCGCTTCGGCTATCGGGTCTTTGCCAAATGGCTATGCCCAGAATACCGCAGATTTGAAAAGCTATACCGAAGCCTTGGAAGCAAATGAAATTCCCGTAAGGCGGGGTCTGAAAGTGGATGCCACTGACCTGATGATGCGGGAGGTTATATCCACCCTGATGAGTTATTTCGCCGTTGACCCCTGGGCCATCGCAGAAAAACACGGGCTTGATCATGACTTTGAACGGGAAAAAGCGGATCTGGATAAGCTGGTAGCTGTGGGTTATCTATACCAGACCGGAACATCCTACCGCATAACAGAAGCGGGACAGCCTTATCTTAGGGCCATAGCCACCCTGTTCGATCAGTATTTCCCTCAAAATTCCGATATCATAGACCGCTGTGTCCATGAAAGTGAAGGTTAAGTCGTCACGTGCCCGGTCAGCTTGTTGAGCAGGTGATCAAGCTGGGATAATTCTTCTTTATCCAGAATATCCAGCAGAGAATCTTCATAACCAATGACCAGCGGCTCTATCTTGTGATAGATGTCTTTTCCGTCTTCGGTCAGGTTCAGTACCGAGCGGCGGCGGTCTTCTGTTGAGAATATTTTATGAACCAACCCCATAGTACATAGATTTTTGATCGCCCGGCTTACCGCAACTTTATCCATTACGATCCGTTCACCCGCTTCTGCCGCAGAGATATTGGGGTGGCTGTTGAGTGTTATAAGAATCCGCCATTCATGGGGGCTGATATCAAATTGTTTGGAATATAATTGCGCCAGTTTACGGCTGATGATATTGGTTAGATACGAAAGTCGATAGGGTAAAAAACTCTCCAAGACTAATCTGTTGTTTTTATTGTCCGACATTACACATATTCCTTAAGGACTTTAATATCTTGAAATAAGTTTCATTTGTAACTATAATAATTTTTAGCGATATGAAAAGTATAAATTATATTAAGAATACTTTTTACACTATTTGAAATGGATGGAATATACCAATGAAATTAGCATCATTAAAACATGGACG
>JAGLJX010000323.1 GCA_023142175.1 Emcibacter sp. | reverse complement strand
AGGGGGTGTCGTAGGGGTGAAGTTCTTTAATGCGTTCCGTGACTTTATCTGCAAGATCTTTACGGGTTTTCAACAGTAGCGCGACTTCCGCTTCTTCGCAGATTTTATCATCCCACTCATAAAGTGATGTCATAGCACCGGATATATTGGCGCAGGCCACCAGCTTTTCCTGCAACAGAATACGTGATAATGCCACGGCTTCTTCCTTTTCAGGGACAGTCACATAGAGCGTACAATATTCAGTCATCCGCTTTTCACCCGCCGCAGGGCAAACAGCGCCGCAGACAATGTAACCAATGCGCCGGCCTGATGTCCTGCCGCCAGCGGAATAGGCACCACATTAATAAGGGTCAGAACACCAAGAACCCCCTGCCCCAAAATTACCAATAGCAGCAAGTGGCCCGCCATGCGCACATTAATATGCGTGTCTTTCCTTACCATGCTCCAGACATATAATCCCATCAGTCCTATGAAATAACCCAACAGGCGATGATTAAACTGCACCATCATAATATTTTCAGAGATATTCATATACCATGGTGTCAAATCAAATAGCCCCACAGGAATAATCTGATCTTCCATCAGCGGCCATGTGTTATATATCATGCCCGCATTCAGACCCGCCACAAGACCCCCGAGCAATATTTGCATAAATATCAGAATGACCAGAAAGGTTAACATACCTACGGGTCTTTTGTGGGTTCCTTCGCACCGCGCCATCACAAGGCCACTTGCCACCCAGAATATATAAAGAAAAATCAGCACCGCCAGCCCAAGATGTGCCGTCAGGCGGTAATGGCTCACATCCGGTTGATCCACCAGACCGCTTTTCACCATCCACCAGCCCAGCAACCCCTGTAGTCCCCCAAGGAAAAACATGAGCCATAATTTTGGTTTCAAAGCTCTGGACACACTTCGTTTGAACAGAAAAATCACAAAAGGAACAAAGAAAACCAATCCGATCAAACGCCCTAGAATCCGGTGACTATACTCCCAGAAAAAAATTGATTTAAATTCGTCAAGGCTCATACCCTGATTGACTTGTTGATATTCGGGGTATTGTTGATAAGCGGTGAATTCCTCGGCCCATTCGGCCTCATTAAGGGGTGGTATGATGCCGCTCAGAGGTTTCCAGTTGACCATGCTCAGGCCGGATTCGGTGAGACGCGTCACACCGCCGACTATAACCATGCAAAAAATCATGATACATACAAAAAACAACCAATTGGCAATCTGACGATTGTCTCTCTTTTCCTGAAACATCAATATGCTCCCTTTTTAGAATTATTTTATACTAATCCGAAGCCTATTTCGACAACTATCTTTTTCAAAATACCCATAAAATTTTAGCTAAATTTAAAATAAATTATTGGCAATAGCTAATAAAGCAGTAACATTTGATTTGTATCATACTTGTTATGGCATCCTATTTAACTACCGTAGAGAAACATCATACCGGACATCTCCACTCCGGTTTTCTCACTTGTCTGATTGCCCTTCTCATAATAATTTTCAGCCCGTTAAATAGTCGCGCGATAGATATTCAGATCACAGACAACCTTAAAAAAAACCAATCCAGCCTTCGTGTTCAAAAGGCCTTTTTGGTTAATTTTCCGGGTGAGAACTTATTCAAATCATCCGGTGAAATATCTCTTTTAAACGGCAAGAAATTACAATTTTCAAGCACTATATATACTGTAAGAAAATATCAATTCCTGCCTGAATTTGCCTCGGCGCTGGAATTTAACAAACAGAAAAACATTACCGGCCTTGGCATTATCGGAAACTTAAAATGGCCATTATACAAAGGGGAAAACTGGAGCATTAACATTAATGGCAAAGTTATCCGCGCCCAACAACACGCCGGCCCATCCCACCAGAAAAACCGCTGGAATTTTGAGCATCAAATCGGTTGGGATACAAATTATAATATTTCTCCCAGCCTACAGGCTTCTCTGGGCGTTTATCATTACCGGATCATTAAAAATTTCCACTACGACAATCCTGCGCAGACCTATATTAGCAGCGGTGGCGGTTTTGCCAGCTTACTCTGGCAGTTTTGATTCATAGGTAAACTTCACATCCATATCCCGCAGCAGATATAACGCGACACACGCCGCCAGCATGGGCCATGCGGCAAAGAACAACAGATTAATATCTATGGTATATTGCTTCCACGCTGAAAAGGTTGAAACGCCATGAATAATCATGACAAAGCCATAAGTATAGCGTTTCCACATTCCGGCTAGGAACGCCAGAATAATAAACATTTCAACGGCCCCAAGTGCCATAATTATCTGACTTCCAAACCCTTCTAAGAAATAAAAATGCTCAAAAACCTTTATTGCATGACCGGGATTTAACAGCTTATCCAATGTCCATGCAAACAGAACAATGAACACGCCGAAGCGTAATAAAAACAACGATAATTCGATTTTACGCTGATCTGTGGAGGTATTTTCATTCTCAGCCATTTTACTATCCCTTATTTATTGAAGTCCTCAGCAGACCACAAAAAGATAGGACGGAAAAGAAAAAAAACGCGCTCTATGATCAATTTTTATTGATTTTCATCACAAAAGACTTATCTCAAGTCCCATGGATCAAACCCTGACATATATATTAATGGTCTGCGCGGCCCTGATAACTGTCCTTTCCCTTTATAAGGCGCGACAGCCGAAAGAGCTTGGCAAATCATGGCATATACCGTGGAACGGGATATTGTTCCTTGGTTTTCTGTCAATATTGCTGTTGATCCGTCATCAGCTAACCCTGTCAGGAATCGATCTCCCGCCCCGTTAGATTTTCCGCATCGGCAAGCGCAATCGCGGCCATATTAAATATTCCCTTGGCGGTGGCCGATGGGGTAACAATATGAACCGGCTGTGCTGCACCCAGCAAAATTGGCCCTACCAATAGACCGTTGTCCACACTACGAAGCATTTCGATACAGATATTGGCCGCATCCAGATTAGGAAATATAAACAGGTTCGCCGACCCGTTAATGCGACAGTCTGAAACCATCTTCTCCCGAACAGCTTCTTTTAAAGCCGCATCCGCATGCATTTCCCCATCAATCTGCATATCCGGTTCCATAGCCTTTAATATGCGGGCAGCTTTACGCATTTTCTTGGCAGAGGGCGCATTGGACGAGCCAAAATTTGAATGGGACAATAAGGCCACCTTTGGTGTCACCCCGAAATGGCTTACTTTATCTGCGGCGGCGAGTGTATTTTCCACAATCTGTTCCACATCGGGATCAACGGTCAT
>JAGLJX010000322.1 GCA_023142175.1 Emcibacter sp. | reverse complement strand
GATAGAATCTGTCATAAGTTTACGATCTGATAATAAAATTTATACTTCAAAATAGAAAAATATAGCATATGGATGATCAATTGGCTCTGGAAATTCGGGGCTTAAAGAAAATATATGCCAGCAGCAAAGGTGAGCCCGCCAAGCACGCCCTGAAGGGCATCGACCTGTCCATCCGGCGCGGCAGTATTTTTGGATTGCTCGGCCCCAATGGTGCGGGCAAATCAACCACCATTAATATTCTGGCCGGACTGGTGCGTAAATCTGCGGGAACCGCATCCGTCTGGGGCTTTGATATTGACGAGCAACCGCGCAATGCCAAGGCCAGCATCGGCATCGTGCCGCAGGAAATATATTTTGATGCCTTTTTCTCGCCACGCGAAATGTTGGAATTACAGGCCGGGTTTTACGGTGTTCCCGTATCCGACCGCCGAACGGATGAGATACTGGACGCCATGAGCCTGCTGGATAAGGCAGACAGCTATACCCGCCATTTGTCCGGTGGTATGAAAAGACGACTTCTGGTGGCAAAGGCCATGGTTCATAACCCACCAATATTAGTGCTTGATGAGCCAACCGCAGGGGTCGATGTGGAGCTACGCCAGAATTTATGGGGGTATGTAAGAAAATTAAACGCACTGGGCGTGACCATCGTACTGACCACCCATTATCTGGAAGAGGCCGAAGAATTATGTGATGAGATTGCCATCATCAATCACGGTGAAGTCGTCGCCTGTGACAGCACCGCAAATCTACTCAGTCAGTTGGATGAAAAGGTGATCACCATCCGGCCTACATCGCCCTTGGCGGCGATGCCGGACAGCTTAAAACAAATCGGTGCGAGCCTGAATGAGGCGGGCGAGATAGTGGTTTGCTTCAGCCCAAGCCACCTGTCCATTGGCAATATCTTGCAGAAAGTACAAAATGCGGCTATTGAAATAGCAGATTTATCAACGCAGGAAAGTGATCTGGAAGATATCTTCCTTCAACTCACCTCCGCAAAGAAAATATAGAGGCCATATGTCAGAATTCCATGATTTTGATGTTTTAGTAATCGGCAGCGGGGCGGCGGGCCTGTCCCTCGGCCTGAAGGTTGCCGATCACGCCCGTGTCGCCATCCTGTCAAAAAACAAACTGCATGAAGGCAGTACCTCATGGGCGCAGGGCGGAATTGCCGCCGTGCTTGATAATCGCGATACCACAGGGGCTCATATTGAGGATACCATGATCGCGGGCGCGGGGCTATGTCACAAGGACACGGTGGAAAATGTCGTGGAAAATGGCCGTGACGCCATCAGCTGGCTGGTGAAACAGGGGGTGGCCTTCACCAAGGATACGGGCGTCAAAAAGGATGTCTTTGTGGACGGTGATTATCACCTGACCAAGGAAGGCGGCCATTCGTTTCGCCGGGTGGTTCATGCTACCGATGCCACCGGACAGGAAGTACAACAATCACTGGAAGCTCAGGCAAGAAATCACCCTAACATCACCCTGTTCGAAAATCATATGACGGTTGATCTGATCAATGATGCTCAAAATGAACGCTGTGTCGGGGCTTATGTTTTTGATACTAAAAACAACCGCATGGATGTATTTCGGGCCAAGGCCACGGTTCTGGCTACGGGCGGAGCGAGCCGGGTGTATCTCTATACCTCCAACCCGGATGGTTCAACGGGCGACGGCATTGCTATGGCGTGGCGGTCTGGTTGTCGGGTCGCAAACATGGAATTTAACCAGTTTCACCCCACCTGCCTCTATCATCCGGAAACCCGCACCTTCCTTCTGACTGAAGCTCTGCGCGGCGAAGGGGCTTACCTGCGCCTGCCAAACGGCGATAGGTTCATGAAACGCTTTGATGAGCGGCTGGAACTGGCCCCGCGTGATATTGTCGCCCGCGCTATCGACCATGAAATGAAACGGCTGGGTCTGGATTGTGTCTATCTGGATATTTCCCACAAGGATGACGGCTTTATCAAGGAACATTTTCCGACCATATATAAACGCTGCCTGAAGCTGGGCTATGACCTGACCAAGCAGCCGATCCCGGTGGTGCCTGCGGCTCATTATACCTGCGGCGGCGTGATGACCGACAAGTCGGGGAAAACCGACATGACAAATCTATATGCCATTGGCGAAGTGGCCCATACCGGTCTTCACGGCGCCAATCGCATGGCAAGCAATTCGCTGTTGGAATGTCTGGTCTATGCGGATGCGGCGGCGATAGAGATTCTGGCTACTATTGGGCAGATAAGCATATCCGGCGATATCGGGCCGTGGGACGCGAGCCGGGTCATGGATAGTGACGAAGATGTTGTCATATCCCATAACTGGAACGAGCTGCGCCATTTCATGTGGGATTATGTGGGCATTGTCCGCACCACGCGGCGGCTGGAACGGGCGGCGCGGCGGGTCGATATGCTGGCCGGAGAAATCCGCGAATATTACAGCCATTTCCGGGTCAGCCCCGATCTGCTCGAACTGCGTAACCTGGTGGTGGTGGCGGATCTGATTATCCGCTCCGCCCTGCTGCGCACAGAAAGCCGGGGGTTGCATTATATGCTGGATTATCCCGATACCGACCCCAATATGGAAGGGCGGGATACCATCCTGAAGCCGCCAAGACGACCATCCTTAAAATAACGCCTGACACACTTCTGCCTTAATCAATGAATAGAATCTGTAATTGCTAAATCCCTTTTAGTCAGTTATCGGAAAAAGGCATATACAACCTCTTCCACCCCGTATATTTTCTGGTAACTGGCTATTTTTTTGCCCATCTGGTAATATTGTAAAAAGGGAAATTCTATGAAATTATATGAACTTGTTGGCAAGGATAGAACTCAGGGCTTTAGCCCCTATGTCTGGCGGACACGTATGGCGCTGGCCCATAAGGGGCTTGAGGTGGAAATGATCCCCCTCACCTTCACCGAGATTGCCAATGTGGCAGACGGCATCTCCAAGACCGTGCCCATATTGGAGCATGACGGGTCATATGTTTCCGACAGCTGGAATATCGCCTGTTATCTGGAAGATAGTTTTCCCGACAGCCCGTCACTCTTTGGTGGCGAACAGGGTCAGGCCTATGCCAATTTCTTCAATTTTGTCAGCTTCTATAATCTGCTCGTGCCGCTGTTCCCGGCATTGGTGTTTGACATATTTGAAGGACTGGACGAAAAAGATCAGAATTATTTCCGCCGCAGTCGCGAGGCGCGGCTTGGTAAAAGTCTGGAAGAGGCCCACGCTAATCAGGATCAAGCCCTGCGCGCCTTTCAGAAACAACTCTATCCCTATAATGCCACCCTGAAAACCCAAGCCTTCCTGAGTGGCTCGCGCCCGGCCTATGTGGATTATATCATGTATGGCCTGTTTCAATGGGCCAAGGGGGTCAGTGCGCTCACGCTGCTCTCAGACGATGAGCCACTATACCAATGGCGCACCCGCATGGATGAGCTTTACGACGGGTTGGGACAAGTTATTAAGGCAAAGAGCTAAATTTGGATATTTTTGCCTTTGACCCTTGAATTTTATACCCCACATTCCATATTTGATTAAATTATAGCGTAGGGTAGCAAAAACATGACAACCAAGACAAATTCAGAAAATATAGAAAAACACGGCTTTCAGGCCGAGGTCTCCAGACTTTTACATATGATGGTCCATTCGGTCTATTCCGAGCGGGAAATATTCCTGCGCGAATTGATCTCCAATGCCTCAGATGCCTGTGACAAGCTGCGCTACGAAGCCCTGACCAAACCGGATTTGATCAAAGACGATCCCGAATTTAATGTCACCATAACACTTGATAGCAAGGCGGGTACCCTGACCCTGTCCGATAATGGTATCGGCATGAATCATGATGACCTTATCTCTCATCTTGGTACCATTGCCCGTTCCGGCACCTCCGCCTTTATGGATAAAATGTCCGGCGATGACACCAAAGACGTCAATATGATCGGCCAGTTCGGCGTCGGTTTTTATTCGGTCTTTATGGTATCCGATAATATTCAGGTTATCAGCCGTAAAGCTGGTGAGGAAGAAAGCTGGGCGTGGAAGTCAGACGGTATCGGCGAATATACATTATCCCCTGCGGATAAGGCCAGCCGTGGTACGGATATTACCCTTCATATCAAGGAAGATGCACGAGAGTTTCTCGAAGAATTCCGCATCCGGTCGATTATCAAAACCTATTCCGATCATATTGCCATTCCCATCACCCTGAATTTTACCAAGGAAGATGAAGAACAGTCTGAAAAAATCAATGAAGGTACTGCCCTGTGGGTACGACCAAAGTCAGAGATTACTGACGAGCAATATAAAGAATTTTATCATCATG
>JAGLJX010000321.1 GCA_023142175.1 Emcibacter sp. | reverse complement strand
ATCAGTCTGTCGGTACTGGAATTTCTTGCCCGGCGCATCACGTCCAATGTGCGGGAGCTAGAAGGGGCGCTTAATCGAATGATTGCCCATGCGACCCTGATCGGTCGTCCTATTACGCTGGAAATGACCCAGGAGGTTTTGCAGGAACTGCTACGCGCCAATGTGCGCCGTGTCAGTATTGATGAGATTCAGCGGCGGGTGGCGGAATATTTCAATATCCGTCTTTCCGACCTGCTGTCCTCTCGGCGCGCCCGTCAGGTGGCACGCCCCCGTCAGGTCGCCATGTATTTATCGAAACAGCTTACGGCAAAATCCCTGCCGGACATTGGCCGGAAATTTGGCGGGCGGGACCATACTACCGTCATGCATGCGGTAAAAAGGATTGATGAATTACGGATGACAGACAGCGTTCTGGAAGAAGATATTCAACATCTGGAACGTATTTTCGGCACCTGAGTTTTGTCCGTTGGCCCCTGTGGGGCGACTCGCAGCAAATCTCCCAAAAAAACCTTTGATCAAGCCGGTCAATATGCTAGTCTCTAATAAGAAATTCAGCCCCTCATTTTGGGGTTTTGCTTTCTGGGTTATGGCCTAAAAAAGTAAAATTAATAGTTAAACATATAGACGAGAATCGCGAATAAAATATGAAACTTAATATTGAACGAAGTGCGTTATTAAAATCATTGGGCCACATTCAATCTGTTGTGGAAAAACGAAACACCATCCCGATTTTATCCAATGTTTTACTGGAATGTGAGGACGGCCATTTGAATATGGCGGCAACGGATCTTGATCTGGCCATATCAGAAGCCGTAGGGGCAGAAATTAACACCGCTGGGGGCATTACCGCCCCGGCGCACACCCTCTATGATATCGTACGGAAATTGCCGGATGGTGCGCAGGTGGATCTGTCTTATGATGGCGACAGCGAGCGGTTGATCATAAGCTCTGGCCGGTCCCGCTTTACCCTGTCCTGCCTGCCACGGGAAGATTTTCCGGTCATGTCAGAAGGCGACCTGCCCCATAGTTTTGAGCTGCCTGCGGCCAACCTTAAGCGGTTAATTGATAAAACCCGTTTTGCGGTTTCTACTGAGGAAACCCGTTATTATCTGAACGGTATCTATCTGCATGTGGCGTCTGATGACGAGGGTAGCGCTGTGTTAAGGGGAGTAGCCACAGATGGTCACCGTCTGGCACGGTTTGATATGGAACAGCCCGAAGGTCTGGACGATATGCCCGGCGTGATTGTGCCGCGCAAGGCCGTGGGCGAATTGCGGAAGCTGGTGGATGAATATGAAGGCGATATCAAGGTATCACTGTCCGAGACCAAAATCCGCTTTACCTTTGCCGATATTGTGCTGACCTCCAAATTAATTGATGGAACTTTCCCCGACTATAGTCGGGTGATCCCTGAGGGTAATGATAAAATAATGGAAATTGACAGCGGCAAATTTGCCGAAGCTGTTGATCGTGTTTCAACCATTTCCACGGAAAAAACCCGCTCCATTAAATTATCTATGAGTGCCGGAAATCTGGAGCTGTCCGTTAATAGCCCTGAACATGGTACAGCGCGGGAAGAATTGGGCGCTACCTATAGCGCGGATGATATGGAAATTGGATTTAATTCCCGTTACCTTCTGGATATCCTGAGCCAGATCGAAGGCGATCTTGTTCAGGTGGTGTTGGCGGATTCCACCGCACCGACAATCCTGAGAGATTTGACCGACGATGGCGCGCTCTATGTCTTGATGCCGATGCGCGTTTAAGGATCTGCCCTGACACAGCTCAAAAAAATAAAGCCCCATGATCTGTCTAATGATCATATGGCGTCTGTCTCGATTCTGGACCCGAAAGTAAAGATAACATCTTTTCGGGTGCCGGATCTTTATGTGGGACGCCTGCATCTGACTGATTTCAGGTCATACAGACAAGCGACTATGGAGCCACAGGCGCGTTCTGTTGTGCTTACTGGGCCAAATGGGGCCGGAAAAACCAATATTCTTGAAGCTCTGTCCTTTTTGTCATCGGGCCGCGGTCTGCGCAGTTGTAAGTTATCGGATGTGAGCCGCATGGCAGACCGGCGGCATAACTGGGCCGTGGCGGCGCGTCTGGAAACGCCGGATGGTACCATGGACCTCGGTACGGGCCTGATGGATGCGGACACGAGCGAAGCGGGGCAGAGAGACAAACGTATTGTCCGTATTGACGGCGAAAATAGTGCCAGTTCGGCAGTGTTTGATGATATTTTACAGGTGGCATGGCTGACACCACAGATGGATCGCCTGTTTATTGAGGCACCTTCGGGCCGCCGTAAGTTTCTTGACCGGATTGTGGCTAATTTTCATGCCTCTCATATGCGCGAGGTCAATGCTTACGAACGGGTGATGCGGGAACGCAACCGACTTCTGGCTGAGGGCGGTGACGGGTCATGGCTTGATGCTTTGGAAGTCCGTATGGCGGAACATGGTGTTGCGGTGGCGGCGGCAAGGCTGGATGCATTGGAAAGACTGGCGGGGGCCATTGAAAAATCGACTTCATGTTTCCCGCGGGCATTGCTGGCGGTGGAGGGTCTGCTGGAACAGGGCCTCACCGATGGCCCCGCATTGGCGGTGGAAGACGGGTTCCGCCGGGTTTTAAGAGATAACCGTAATATGGACAGCCGTGGCGGCCGGGCCAGTGCCGGGCCACATAAGACTGACCTGTTGGTGACCCATAAGGACAAGGCCATGCCTGCCGCACTCTGCTCTACCGGCGAACAGAAGGCCCTTTTGATCGGGATTACGCTGGCAAGTGCGCGGATTACGGCGACGGCCTTTGGCGCAGCGCCGATCCTGCTTCTGGATGAAGTAGTGGCGCATCTGGATAAAACCAGACGGGCGTCTTTATTTGATGAACTGGCTGCTTTGGGTAGTCAGGTCTGGCTCACGGGTACGGACCGAATTTTATTTGAAGAGCTTGGCGATCGGGTTAGCTATTACCGGGTCGACAATAATATTGTAACACAAGAATGAACAGTGATTATTAAGGGACAGCATTATGTCTGACGAAACACAGATGAAAGATGCCAGCGAAGGCGCAGAAGAATATGGCGCAGATTCCATTAAGGTTCTGAAGGGCCTTGACGCGGTGCGCAAACGCCCAGGAATGTATATTGGCGATACCGAAGATGGCTCCGGCCTGCACCATATGGTGTTTGAGGTTTCGGATAATGCCATTGACGAATCTCTGGCGGGATATTGTGATCTTGTTCTGGTATCTCTGAACCCAGACGGTTCCATTTCCGTTACCGATAATGGCCGTGGGATTCCAGTGGATATTCATGAGGAAGAAGGGGTTTCGGCAGCAAATGTCATCATGACACAGCTGCATGCGGGCGGAAAATTTGACAGCAACAGCTATAAAATTTCCGGCGGGCTGCACGGCGTGGGTGTATCAGTGGTTAATGCCCTGTCCGATTATCTTGAGCTGAGAATCTGGCGCAATGACAAAGAACATTTCATGCGCTTTGAAGGTGGGGACGCGGTGGAAGACCTTGTGGTCACGGGCGATGCGGTCGGCAAAACCGGCACCGAGGTTACTTTCCTGCCCGCGACCTCAACCTTTGGGAATATTGATTTTGATTTTGATAAGCTTGTTCACCGTTTTCGGGAACTGGCGTTTCTAAACAGCGGCGTGCGTATAAAAATTCAGGATAACCGCCATGCAGAAAAACAAGAAATCGAGCTTTATTATGAAGGCGGGATTACGGCTTACGTACAATATCTCGACCGCAGCAAATCGGCCCTGATACCGGACGCCATTACCATCAGCGGCGAAAAAGACGACATTATTTTTGAATGTGCCCTGCAATGGAATGACAGCTACCATGAAAATGTCATGTGCTTCACCAATAATATCCCCCAACGTGATGGTGGCTCCCATTTGGCGGGTTTTCGCGCTTCCCTGACCCGTACTATTAACAATTATGCTAACGAAACCGGCATAGCCAAACGGGAAAAAGTCTCCATCAGCGGTGATGACAGTCGCGAGGGGCTGACCTGCGTCTTGTCTGTGAAAGTGCCGGACCCCAAATTCTCGTCCCAGACTAAGGATAAACTGGTATCTTCCGAAGTGCGCCCCGTAGTGGAAAGCCTGCTTAATGAGAAGCTCAGAGAATGGTTTGAGGAACATCCCGCAGAAGCCCGAACCATCATCGGAAAAATTGTAGAAGCCGCCGCCGCGCGGGAAGCAGCACGCAAAGCCCGTGAGCTAACCCGGCGCAAAGGGGCACTGGATATATCATCCCTGCCGGGAAAACTTGCCGATTGTCAGGAACGTGATCCGGCGAAATCAGAATTATTCCTCGTGGAAGGGGACTCAGCTGGCGGCTCTGC
>JAGLJX010000320.1 GCA_023142175.1 Emcibacter sp. | reverse complement strand
CATCAACTACTCTACTTTGTAGCCCGTAACGCGGATGATCCGAATAGATTTTTTCCCGAGGAAACCCTAATTATATATTTATATTATAACACCATAATCAATACCACTATCAATACCATTTTGCAAATGGTTTTTAGGGATGGATTCGCGTATAAAATATAGATAACAGCCATATTATTTAAGATGGAAAACTGAAATTATGGGTTATTAATTTAGCGGTACGGCTATAATATTAAATCTAACATATTGTTATTATTAATATTATTATGCATGAGCGTTTGTAATATTTAAAGAATGGATTGACATAACCTAAAAAGAACATTCAAATAATTTTTTTTTAACCAGCTATGTTAAGACTAGAATAAGTTATTATAGGTAGGTCCAATATTGCATACCATTTAAAATTGGTATATATACGGGTTTCATTAAGAGGAAATTTGTATGACGGATGGTTTTGCGCTGTTTGATTGGGTAATTGTAGGCGGGTATCTTGTCTTGTTATTTGTTATGGGCTGGATTTTCTCCACGGTTAAACTTGAAAATTCGCGGGATTATTTTCTGGGTGGCAATAATATGCCCTATTGGCTTGTTGCTATTTCCGTGCTGGCAACAACCCAATCCGCCGCCACATTTCTGGGTGGGCCGGATCAGGGATTTCGTGGCGACTATACTTATTTGTCCACCAACATCGGCACCATCATTGCGGCGCTGTTTGTGGCACGGGTGCTGATCCCTAAATTCTATGCCCAAAAAGCCACAACCGTCTATGAAATTCTAAGCATCAGATATAACGATAATACTATGAGGGCCGCTGGCGGAATGTACTTGATTGGGAGGCTGTTCGCCAGCGGCTCGCGGCTGTATCTGGCGGCCATTGCGGTTGCCATGATCCTGTTTTCGAATATCAACGCCGACAGCATTATCGCCGCCGCCTTTATTATGATCGTGCTGGGTTTTCTGGTGACTTTTCTGGGCGGTATACGTTCTGTGGTCTGGAGCGATTTGATCCAGTTTGTCATTTACTGTTTTTCTGCGGGGGCGGTTCTGTATTTTTTGTGGGAGCAAATCCCGGCCAGTTACGATGACATATTCACTGGATTAAAAAATGCGCCGGGCGGGCAGAATAAACTTCAGTTTTTCAATCTCGACTTTGATTTCTCGGATCCCTTCTCAATGATCTCGATCCTGACCGGGCTGACGCTATTATCCATCGGTAGTTTCGGGCTTGATCAGGATATTACCCAACGGGTTCTGACCTGCAAGAATGAAAAAGAAGGCTCCCGTGCCCTGATATTATCAGTGATTGTCGCGGTGCCGGTGGTCTGGCTTTTTGTTTCTATCGGTCAGCTTCTGCATATCTTTTATGAACGGCCCGAATTAATGGGCAACGGCCTTGCCGCCACCAATCAGGAATTTAACGGCGAGCGCATTACCATCTTCATGTATTATATTCTCAATGAACTGCCTGCGGGCATGAAGGGTCTGGTGACGGTTGGTGTGATTGCGGCGGCCGTTTCCACCATAAATTCCGGCCTGAATTCCATGTCGTCTGTCATCGTTCAGGATTTTTACCGGCCGTGGCGGGAAAAAAGATCAGCCGCCCCGGAAAAACATTTTATTCTTGCCGGTCGGGTGAGTATGGGGGTCGTCGGGATCGCCTTGTTCTTAATGTCCGTCCTGTGTTTTTACTGGCAGAAATATACCGATATGCCGCTGCTGGAGTTTGCTCTATCGGTTATGGTCTTCGCTTACTCCGGTCTTCTGGGGGTTTATTTTACCGTCATATTCACCAAGCGCGGTTCACCCAATTCCGTGCTATTGGCCTTGGCCGTTGGCTTCCTGATAACGCTGGTACAGCAAAGTTATATCGTTGATATTCTGGGGCTGCCGGAGAGCTGGAAGGAACTTGCTTTCTCATGGCAGCTCTGTATCGGAACCATCGGTGCTTTTCTGGTTTGTGTTTCCGCCAAGGGTAAAGACCTAAATTTTCAGGAACCAGCCTCGGTTGAAACAGGCTCTTAAGACCACCCATTCAACGGCTATTACCGCAATAACAAGGGGGATGGCAATCGAGGGCTGGGCAAAAATATTACCGTCATTGGTTAATTTCAGAAGGGGATAGCTGATGAAGCGCACACCAAGATAGATGGCGATCGAGTTCATGCCAATAACGGAGAAAAACAAGGCCCATCGGGTATAGTTGAAAATATCTATGACCAAGTAAAAAAGGATGAACAGGAGCATGGAAATCCCCGCAGCGATCAGATCAAACGGGACCGTCCACGCCGCCTTTATGATGGGATAATAGGGATCAAGTGCCACCCCGATGATAATAAGCAGGCCTGCCATGATGCTGAGAAGTCCTAGCCTTCTGATGTCTTTATGCTTGGTCAGAAAACCGCCAACTAATCCGCCCATTATGGTGACTGAGCTGCTGGAAAAAACCGATAATATCCCTTCGGGATCATAGGAGCCGCCATATAAGCGTCCGGGTAAAAACAGCCGATCAATCCAGCCATTGACGATGCCTTCCGGCGTAAAAACCCCCGCGCCGGTTCCAGGAACAGGTAACAAAATCTGCAATGCCGCCACGATGCCGAGAATGAGGCAAACAACAGCCAGTCTCAAATACCATTCTTTCAACATAACAAAGGTAATGGCCGCGATCAGATAAGCTACACCGATTTGACCCAAGACGCTGGCGACCCTGAACCGCTCCGGGTCCAGAGACCAGCCAAAATTATAGATAATGCCCAGAATAACCAATATTGCCGCCCGCCTGCTGGCCTTGGTCAGAAATTTCAAACGGTTATCTTTTGTTTTCTCCAGTGAAAGAACAAGCGAAATTCCTGAGAGAAACATGAACAGGGGAAAGACAAGATCATAGGCATGAAACCCCTGCCACTGTGCATGATGCAGTTGGTCTGACATCAGGGCAAGACCAGACAACCCTGTGGCGGCGGCCAAGAGGTGGGTTAGAAAATCACCACCCATAATCCAGAACATATCAAAACCACGCAAGGCATCCAGCGAAACTAATCGTCGACTTTTGGGTGAAGGCGCCATTTTTGTTTCCTCCTGATCCTAATATAATATTATCATTTGACTTAAACTGGTATATTCTATTTTCTGAAATTAATGGTGTAAAAAGCGCCGGTTTGATTATTGGAGGAGGAAATATGGGTATGCTGACAGGAAATATATTGAAGTTAATGATGGCCTTTAGTGTATTTTTCATTTTTGGAAATAACCTGCTAGCAGATTCCGCCAATGGTATCAGTGATAGTAAAATCCAACAGGTGGTGGAAAAAGCCCTGTTGCGCTTTAATACCCCCGGCATGGCAGTTAGCATTGTCCATGACGGTAAAATCATTCATTCACAAGGCTACGGCCTGCGCCATATCGCGGGCAAAGAAAAAGTGAATAATCAGACTTTGTTCAGCATCGCCTCGACCACAAAGGCCTTCACATCAGCGGCCTTGGCTATCCTTGTGGATGAAGGGAAATTTGACTGGGATGACCCGGTCACAAAATATCTGCCGGATTTCAAGATGGCTGACCCGTGGGTCACTCGCGAATTTACTGTGCGCGACCTGTTGACCCACCGGAGTGGCTTGGGCCGTGGAGCCGGAGACCTGATGTTATGGCCGGAGCCATCGGGTTTCTCGCGTGAAGAAATTGTGCATAATTTACGGCATTTGAAAGCTGTGACCAGCTTCCGCAGTGAATATGCCTATGACAATCTGCTCTATATAGTTGCGGGCGAGGTTGTGGCGGCCATAAGCGGGATGCCGTGGGAAGAATTTGTTCAGAGCCGCATCCTGAACCCGCTTGATATGACATGTTTTGCCGGAAAAATCCCCGCGGAATCATTGGACAATGTTGCCACGCCGCACGGGTTTATCGGGGAAAAGATCGTCACCATTCCCCGAAATGCCATCACGGGTCAGGTGAAGGCTTCGGCGGCGGCGGGTGGCTTGGTATGCAATGTGCGTGGCATGGCCACATGGATGTTGACCCAGCTTCAGGGTGGAATTAGCCCCGAGGGCAAGCGTATTTTCAGCGAGAAGCAGCGAGACGAGATGTGGCGGTCACAGACCATTTTGCCCATATCAAAATCGGAACGGGAATATGATAATACGCATTTTAAAACATATGCGCTGGCATGGCGCAAAGATGATGTGCTGGGCTATGAGGTTATCTCTCACACCGGAACCCTGTCGGGTATGCAGGCCTATCTGACCTTGGTGCCGGAACTTGGCCTTGGCCTTATGATATTGAATAACGGGTCAAATTACGGGGCGCGTAATGCGGTCACTCAACAGATTATAAAATCCTATATGGGGGCCACGGCCCATGACTGGGTAGAGGATTATTATCAGAAACAATTAGCGAGAATGGCGAAAAAAACCGAGGAAAAGCAGGCCAAAAAAGGCTCGCTGAAAATGCTGAACCCCTTGGAAAGCTATCTGGGTAAATTTCGTGATCCGTGGTTTGGTCATATTGAGATCAGCCAAAGTGACAACGGCCTGCGTTTTACCTCGCTAAAATCTTTGCAGATGCGCGGCAATATGGAAATCTTTGAGGATAATAGCTTCATTGTCCGCTGGGATAACCGAAGTCTGGGGGCCGATGCCTATGTGCATTTCGGGGAAAATTCAGCAGGCAGAATTTCCACAATCACCATGCTGCCCGTATTAGAAGATACGGACTTTAGTTTTGATTTTCAGGATCTGAACTTTCAGCGGGTGGACTGATTACCGGATTGATTTGACGTTATATACGGTATCGACAAAAGTTCGCTCTTTTGTGCTTCGCAACGGGGTAAGCGGGGTGATGGAAACGCCGTTCAATGTGCCTTTATAGAGGGTATCATCCTGTTTCAGATAGCCAAGTCCGGCAACATCATGAATGACAAACGGCTCGCCGTCAGACGTGCCAAGCACCATAAGCACATGGCCGGGCATATAGATAATATCCCCGATGGCACTTTTTTTCAGGGTGCTTATCTTGCTGTCCAGGGTTGTTGTCTTCTCAAAGACCGTATTGCTTCCGATCAGGCTGCGGCCCTGATCGCCTGAATTACGCGGCATTAGAATACCAAAACTCTTGTAAATTTCAGAGACAAAGCCCGTGCAGTCCCGTCCATTATACCGGTGGCCCCAGCCATAACGCTCGCCAAGGAATTTAAAAGCCTGAGCGATAATATTTGCTTCTGTATAGGGTAGATAGCCCACATTAACATCCTTGTTCCGGGAAATTAAAGCGTGTTTGAAGGCCAGCGTGCCATCCTTCATGCGTATGGGTAATTTCACCATATGGCTCAGGTAGGGATTCTGACCATAGAGGTTATTTTTCAATTCCGCCGGACGGTCAAGAGGCAGGCGTATTCCCATATCAAGCTGTAATTCAGACACTTGCGCCACTTCGGGGTTAAAGGTGGTATGAACCTTATCGCCAGTTATAACCAGAAATTCATCAGTGGATTTATAGGCGAGAATGTCAGAACGAACGCCAATAGCAATATCCTTTTTCTGAGCCCATCCGATGTAATTATAGGACTGTACGAGTAGCCATTCGCCGTCCGTGCTTTCATGAAGCACCACCGCGATATCCGTGGGGAACAGTGCGGTTTCCTGAAAGCGTTCGATGTCCCGGTTTTGGGCATCGTCACTGAACAGCAATTCCAGCGTGGGGTAGGTACGCAAAGAGGTTCGCTTGACCGCAAGGGCAAATTTGAGCGAGTTTTCAGACTTGATAGCGGACAGATTTAAATTAGCCTCATAGCGGGAGAAGTCTGTCTCGGTCACGGGCGTGCCATCTTCAAAAATGCGTTTGAAGCGCGATCTTTTGCTGATGGAGGTTATGCGGGCGGTAAGTGCGTCTTTGCTTAGAAATTCTGGTAAAGCCGCGAGGTCAAACATCGTATCATCAACGCTGAAGCTATTGGTGTTTAAGACCGTTATTTCCGCTTGGCTCATTAAAATTTTATCGCCAAGGGATGACTTGGTCCAATAGTCGGGATTGAGGTGCTTTTCCTTTACCCCGATGACATCAGAGACAAACCGATCGGCGAATTCTTCTTGTGGTTCTGGCATAGACTGTTTCTCTGGCTCGCAGGATGTGATGGCAAGCGCGATTAATATTACAAGGGGAAAATTATATGATGTCATTGATAACCTCTAAGATAAAAGGGCCAGTATTTTGCCAATAAGCAAGCCGCCGCCCGTGCCGATAATATAGCCTAACATTGACATTAACACACCGATGGGGATCAGGGCCTGTGAATATGCCGCCGCCAGAATTGGCGCCGAAGCCACCCCGCCGATATTGGCCAGAGACGCCACACCGCACGAGAATAAATCCAGACGAAATAATTTTGCGGCGGCCACCATACATAACCCATGAACGGTCAATATGATAAGGCCGGCAAAGACAAAAAGCGGTGCCTGTGTCAGCTGTCCAAAATCAGCTCTGGAGGCGATGAGCGCTATTATACCATAAAGCATCACATTGGCGATTTCGTTTGATCCTGCGATACGGCCCAGTGGGGTCATTGCCCCGATGACACCAAATATGGTCACAATCAAAACGGTCCATGTGGTATGGGAGAAAAAGCTGGTTACCGGCATAACATCGGCAAAATTCTGCGCCAGTGCAGAGGCGATCAGCCCGGCACCAACCAGAAAAATCATGGTGGTGAAACCTAATACACTCTTTGACTTGCCGTTTTCTTCCTCAAGTTTCCTGCCAATCTCATCAATGGTGTCAGTGTTGCTTTTGGTCCAGCGATTAAAGGCGGGCGCGTGGATCACAAGGGCCAGTAACAAAACCACCCACAAGGCATAATCTATAGAATCCATGAGCAGGGTATAGCCCATGAGGCTGTCCGGCACATCAAGCGCACCCTGTATGGCGACCATATTTCCCGTGCCGCCCATCCAGCTACCGCAAAGGGCGGCAAAGGCTTTCCATGCACCGTCCGGCAGCCATTGCATAAGAACAATGAAGCAGACAATGAAGCCGATGCCGATGCTTATAGTTGCCGCGGCAAATGCCGTGAGCATTCGGGGGCCGAGGGCGGCAATCTGGCGAAGATCACCCTTGAGCAGCATCAGGAAAATCATGGCGGGCAGGAGATTGCCCTTAATATCCTTATAAGTGGCGGTTATGCTTTCCGTATTGGACCAAAGCCCGAATGTGGCCATGAGCATGACTATAAAATACAGGGCAACGACACCGGGAAGATAATTAAATATCTTAAAACGCTTTGTGGACTCCATCATTTTAATGCAGCCGCCGGTGAATAATAAAACAGCAAAATATGAAAAACCGCTCGTGATCAAATTAAGGCTCCCTCAGTGTTTTTATTGGAATGGAATATTCTGATGGAATTATAACAGGTAGGGCGGATATGTGAAGGGCAATATGGGCTTCTCAGCCTGTTTTTGGCATAATAAATGCTTTAATATTAATCATTTATAATAAACTGCGAATGAGGACACCACAATCAGATGCCTGCCTTTTTGCGGAATTTGAAAGTGAGGTGGCCTTGTTTGTTTGGACAGTGGGAATGAGCCCTATTTCATTTGCCCAGGTTTAGTGCGAGGTAATTAGAGTGCAATTCTAGAAAAAAGGAGAAAGATAAAAGAGGCAACATTAAAAAAACGCTGCTTGTAAAATTATACTAAAGCTGTTTAGTATTAACGCACAAATGAAGCCAAACCCTCACTTAGTTTAATTGTTGGCTGGTTTCAAATAATATGGCGGTGGACAGTTTTAAAGAAATTTTAAAGATAGAATTAAATGTCAGACACACCTTTTATGCCAGCAGCAAGCAAACTGTTTATTGCATGCCCGCAAACTAAAGGCCGCCTTTTTATTACAATGATAGTACTCTGTGTAGCGCAAATAAAGAGTCAATGTACCTAAACCAATTGCCGCCCGATAAAGAGGCTGCGGTATTAGGGATCGGGGTAGGCATTGGGCAACATACTAAGTTTCTTGCGCAAAAATGTAAGCATATTGAAATTTTAGAAGTGATCCCTTCACTAGTGTTTATGGCTGAGAAATAGAAATGAGATGTAGAAAGGGTTAAGATGCAATTGCAATCTGAGGGTTTTATCATTGATCTTGTTCAACATATAAATAGTGTAGCTGATGATAGATTTGATATACGTGGTTTGCGTTTGCTCGAAGATCCAAAATTCAAAGACGAAGTTCTGGACGCCCCGGCTAAATTTATCTTACCTGGTGTGAAACCAGATAACGATGCTGTATTAATGGTTTCAAATAATAAATTTCCAGATTTTGTAGATAGGGCAGTTGCCAACTCTCTTCAAGCACAACGCAATCTTTCTAGTCGTGCCGCAGTTGTTGTACTTTCGCCGATATGCGAAGGTAGATTCTTGAATTTAAGCTATGCCGTAT
>JAGLJX010000032.1 GCA_023142175.1 Emcibacter sp. | reverse complement strand
TGGCAGTTTCGTCAAGTCTTAAAGAATGGATTTTATTTATGAGCGTAGCACAAACCATAGAACAGAAATTGCGGGATGCGTTGAATATCACCTCTATAGAGGTGGTTGACGAGTCCTATAAACACGCCGGACACGCCGGAGCTCCCGGTGGTGGGGAGAGCCATTTCCAGCTTGCCATCGTGTCTTCTGATTTTGCGGGTAAAAATCGCGTGGCCCGTCAGCGGGAAATTTACCGCATCCTGAAGGCCGAAATGGCGGGGCCAATTCATGCCCTGTCCATTGATGCCAAATCGCCCCAAGATTGAATGAAGGAGTGAGGTTATGTTAAAAGTAAAAATCATTCCCGTGACGCAATTTCAGCAGAATTGCACCCTTGTCTGGTGCGATGAAACCATGAAGGGCGCGGTCATTGATGCGGGCGGCGATGTGGATGTTATCCTGTCGGCGATCAAGGAGCAGGGCGTTGATGTGGAAAAAATCCTGATCACTCACGGTCATCTGGACCATGCGGGCGGTGCGGCGGAGCTATCAGAAAAACTGGAAATTCCCATTGTTGGGCCGCAAAAAGAAGATAAATTCTGGATTGACCAGATTCCTGAAAACTGCCGCAACTATGGATTGCCAGAAGGGCGTAGCTTCGACCCCGATCAATGGCTTGAAGGCGGCGATACGGTATCATTCGGCAATATTTCTATGGATGTTTATTTCTGCCCCGGTCATACACCGGGTCATGTGATTTTCCATGAGAAAAATGTGGGTTATGCTTTTGTAGGTGATGTGCTGTTTCAGGGTTCCATCGGCCGCACTGACTTTCCGCGCGGTGATCTTGATACCCTTCTCAATTCCATCCGAACACAACTCTGGCCCTTGGGCGATGACACCAAATTCATTTCAGGCCATGGGGCGATTTCAACTTTCGGTGCGGAGAGGGCAACCAATCCATTCGTGAGGGACGGGGTTTAATATCTTGGCAAAGATGCGTAAAATAGGTTGGTTTTTGGCATCATTTTATATCCCTGTACCACTGGCGTTTGTTAGCGGAATCGTCATTTACGAATATAAAATAGATCTGTTTTATGTAACCTTAATATCTATCCTTGGGGTAATTTTTTTCTGCTTATGGAAGGCAACACGTCCAAATTGGTTTCAGACAGCGGCATTAATGATTCTTATTCCTCCGTTCATAATTTATGCCTGTTTTATCGCCATGATATTGTGGTCTTGTTGGCATGGGGATTGCATTTAAATGAATCATTCATGGGGTCAGAGTAAATTGATTTTTATTTTACGCGGGACATTCATCCTCCAACCTTCTCATAAGCCATATCCGGCATACTGCTTTTGGTCAGGGTGACAAATCTTTCCAAAAGCTCTGATTTCTCCGTGCTCAGGTGATGTTCACTAAAGACAAAGCCTATTTCGCGCTCAATATCGTAACCATCCATGGGTAGGCGGGTGACGCCTTCGGCGCGGTAATGGTCAGGCATTGTTGTGAAGCCAACCCCCGCCGCCACCATAGCCAAGGCCCGTTCGTCCTGTGCGGTTCTGTAAACCAGACGGGGGCGCACATTGCGGTCGGTGAAGAAACGGCTGGTTTCGCTTAAGGCCTCGCAACGGCTTCGTACGATGGTCGGTTCATTGGCTAGCTCAGTCGGGTCGATGGACTTGGAATTTGCCAGCGGGTGATGGCTTGCGATGGCAAGGGAATAGGATTCCCGATAAAGCGATATCATTTTGTTTTTTGTACCAGACCGTAGAATGGTCAGGGCGAGGTCTATGCGGCCTTCATCCATGCGGTTCAGGATTTCCTGTTCTGTGCCCTCAAAAAGTTCGGTGATCAGTCCGGCTTCCTGTCGTTGAAAGGGCTGTAATATCTGCTGGATTGATTGCGAGGGGATGGTCATAAGAATGCCCAGCCTTAGCAGTTTGGGTGTGTCTTCCGTCTTCATGGCGGCTTCTGCCAGATTGAGCTGATGCAGAACTGCCTTGGCGCGCTCCACAAAACGTGTGCCGTTTTCGGTTAGGAATACCCGCTTGGCAGATCGGTCAAAAAGACGCGTTCCCAGATTGGTCTCCAGTTTCTTTATTCCGGCGGATAAAGTCGGCTGGGTCACATAAGCCCGCTCGGCGGCCTTGGTAAAACTGCCGGTTTCCACAACGGCTAGAAAATATTTTAACTGGTATATTTCAATCATGTTTTGATATTAGGGTTTTTCAATTATTATATCAAACAGGATAAAATTATTCGCCCTTGCTATTGTGATCGCTTCTTCTATCAAGGCTTTTTCGGGACTGCCAGCGGCATACTCAGTGACCAGATCGCCGTATACCTCATGCTCGTAATAATCATCCGGATAGATATCCAGCCACATTCTGATGCGGTTGCTATCGCCCCAGTTCAGTTCAAGGCTAGCACTTTCGTTTGGCAAAAGTCGTGTATCGGAATATTCCAGCCAGCGACCCCCCGCATATCCCACGTCCCGCTTGATGACATAGTCTACGGCACTGTCCGCGATCTCATTACCCGCCTCATCAAGGCGGACTGCGCGCATTACCACTTTCGGCGTGATATAGGACGGAAAGGCATGACCCACACCCGTACTTTTCAGGCTGAAAAGAGCCTTATTGGCATCTATGTCATATTTTGCCTCAAGCCCGCCTTTAACCATCTCCGGATCATGAATACCGCGCCAAAGGTGCTTTCGGTCCGGCATATGACAATTCTGACAACTTATGCCCGCGGCGGCCTGTGGGCTGGCCTGCCATTCGAATACTGTATTTTCCAGAGGTTTGCCGTTGATGGCATATTCCTGTGGAAACTGGTGGCAACTGGCACAAAAGTCTGATTTTTCAAAATCTGCGGTGCGGAAAACACCGCCATGGGGGTTTTCAGTGTCACTTTGGCCTGTTTCACCCGTATCTCGCTGAGGCGGGCCATATCGTTTATTTTCTCTCACATGACAGCCGGCACAGCTATTGCCGACGGCGGCAAGCCCCTGTGCGGCGGGCAGATGGCCCAGACCTTTGGCGCGCGCATCTGCAAAGGCCTGTTTCTGTTCGGTAAGGGGGGCATGACATTCCATGCAGTCGTTTGCGCTTTGGGTATTATAGGTCAGGAGCTGGCCAACAAAGCCTGGTGACATAGCATGAGCATGAAGGCTGGTCTGCCATTCTTCAAATTTATCCGCATGACATTCACCGCAGGATTCAGGGTTCAGTGACTGCTCCACTTCGCTCCATTGTTCCGGTGGCGGGCCTTGGGGCTTCAGGGGTTGCTGCCAATGGTTTGACGGCAAAATATGGACGCTCTGAGAATTAGTTTCTAATGCCCCATTTGTCTCTTTTAACATAAGTACTGCGGTCAGGATGATGCTGCAAGTGATAACAATGATTAATAAATTTCGGGACATATTTATATTTTCATGTATGTATGGAATGACTTATTGATACCTTTTTTCTAATATATATAGATATTTGCTTTGTCAATTAATATCCTGTAACATTCTCGTGCGGTAACGAATATATTTAATGTATTAAATATATCAATCAGGATTATTAAAAGTTCTGGTTGTCGACGTGAAGCAACAACAATATTTAGGAAGGCCAATTATAATGAAAAATCTGAGTAAAATTATCGTCGCAGCAATGTTCTCTTTGTCTATCGCAATGTTTGCAACAGTAAGTTCTGCTGATGAGGGTGCTATGAACCCTTGTGCAAAGGCAAATCCTTGTGCAAAAGCAAACCCTTGCGCCAAACACAACCCTTGTGCCAAACACAACCCCTGTGAAAAGAAGAACCCTTGCGCCAAGGAAAATCCTTGTGCCAAGAAGAACCCTTGCGATAAATAAAATTTCTTTCAGGTGACTGTTTCAGCCACTTGAGTATATTTTTTGATACAGGTCGGTCTTTTATAATGAAGGTCCGGCCTGTTCTGTTTAAGGTAACAGAATTACCTCATTTATTGATATTTTCAAGTCCGTCACAGACCTGTTTTTTTATTAAATTCAGGGTAAGATAAATGTTACCATCCATAGAAATTATCTATGGAATAGATAAATATTAATGATTTTATCTATGGTTGTCTTTCGGTTATACTGGTGCAAACCGAACAAAAGGTGTGAAAAATACCATGACGATCATTCAATCTGCCATAGATCAGAATAGTCCTGAATATCTATCCAATCAAAAGGCCATGGCCGAAATAGTCGCCGATCTTGAAAGCAAGCTTGTGATGATAGAGCGGGGCGGTGGTGAGAAATACTGTCAGCGTCATCTGGACAGGGGCAAGCTTCTGCCGCGAGATCGGGTCAACAGGCTTTTGGACAAGGGTTCGGCCTTTCTGGAATTTTCCCAGCTTGCCGCCTATGATATGTATAGCAAGGATGTGGCCGCCGCCGGCGTGATCACTGGTATTGGCAGGGTCGCGGGACAGGAATGTGTCATCGTCTGTAATGATGCAACGGTTAAGGGCGGTAGTTATTTTCCCCTTACCGTGAAAAAACATCTGCGCGCACAGGAAATTGCTGAACAGAATAATCTGCCATGTATTTATCTTGTGGATAGTGGCGGGGCTAATCTGCCGACACAGGATGAAGTTTTTCCCGACAAAAACCATTTTGGCCGGATATTCTATAATCAAGCCACCATGTCAGCCAAAGGTATCCCGCAGATTGCCGTGGTCATGGGTTCATGCACCGCGGGCGGTGCTTATGTACCCGCCATGAGTGACGAGAATGTCATTGTCAAAGAACAGGGCACTATTTTTCTGGCAGGGCCTCCTCTGGTTAAGGCGGCTACTGGTGAGGTGGTGACAGCGGAGGATTTGGGTGGCGGGGATGTTCATACGCGCATATCCGGTGTCGCCGATCATCTGGCGCAGGATGATAATCACGGGCTTGAAATCGCCCGCACCATCGTTGGAAACCTGAACCGCACAAAAACGATTCAACTGGCGTGTAAGGAAAGCCAAGAACCAATTTATGATCCGGCGGAGATTCACGGTATTGTCCCGCCCGACCTGAAAACACCCTATGATGTGCGTGAGGTTATTGCCCGCATTGTGGATGGCAGTGATTTTGATGAATTTAAGAAACGCTACGGCACAACATTGGTTTGTGGTTTTGCCCATATCTTTGGTATGCCTGTGGGGATTGTCGCCAATAACGGGGTGATTTTTTCTGAATCCGCACTGAAGGGGGCACATTTTGTTGAGCTTTGTAATCACCGGGGTATCCCGCTGATCTTCCTGCAAAATGTCACCGGATTTATGGTCGGACAGAAATATGAGGCGGGGGGTATCGCCCGTGATGGTGCCAAGCTTGTCACGGCGGTTTCATGCGCGCAGGTGCCTAAATTTACTGTGATCATTGGCGGCTCATTTGGGGCCGGAAATTATGGCATGTGCGGCCGGGCTTATAACCCACGCTTCCTGTGGATGTGGCCTAATGCACGAGTTTCGGTGATGGGCGGCGAGCAGGCAGCTAATGTGTTAGCCACCGTCAAGCGGGATGGTATTGAACGACAGGGTGAAGACTGGAGTGCTGAGGACGAAGCGGCTTTCAAAAAGCCCATCGAAGATCAATATGAAATGCAGGGGCATCCCTATTATGCTTCGGCGCGATTGTGGGACGATGGCGTCATCGACCCGGCGCAGACCCGGCAGGTGCTGGGCCTGGCCATTTCCGCCGCGCTGAATCGACCCATTGGCGAGACACGCTTCGGCGTATTCCGGATGTGAGGCAGAGGTTAAGGCATGTTCAGTAAAATCCTGATTGCGAACCGTGGCGAGATCGCTTGCCGGGTGATCCGCACCGCCCGCAAAATGGGTGTGAAGACCGTTGCCGTTTATTCAGACGCTGACCGTGACGCTTTACATGTCTCCATGGCCGACGAGGCCGTGCACATCGGCGCTTCGCCGGCGCGGGAGTCCTATCTGCTGGGCGGGCGGATCATTGAAGCCTGCAAACAGACCGGTGCTGAAGCGGTGCATCCGGGCTATGGCTTTCTGTCCGAGAACGCGGACTTCAGCCGCTTGTGCAAGAACAACGGTTTGATATTCATCGGGCCGCCCGGATCGGCGATCGAGGCGATGGGCTCAAAGTCAGCGGCCAAGTCGATCATGGAAAACGCCGGTGTACCGGTCCTGCCTGGTTACCACGGTGAGGACCAGTCGCCGGAATTGCTGAAAAAGGCCGCTGCTGAAATAGGCTACCCCGTATTGCTGAAAGCCGTGTCCGGCGGTGGAGGCAAAGGGATGCGCCGCGTGTTGTCAACAGAGGAATTCGATCAGGCGCTTGCCGGTGCGCGGCGTGAGGCGGCCGCCAGCTTTGGCGATGACGATATGCTGGTGGAGAAATATCTGCCCCAGCCACGCCACGTGGAATTGCAGGTGTTTTGCGACCGCCATGGCAACGCTGTTTACCTGTTCGAGCGGGATTGCTCCGTGCAGCGCCGCCATCAGAAGGTGATAGAGGAAGCACCGGCACCGGGAATGACCCCGAAACTCAGGCAGGAGATGGGCGAGGCTGCCGTAAAAGCCGCCCGCGCCATCGCATACGAGGGTGCCGGTACGGTCGAGTTTCTGCTCAATGAGGACGGATCTTTCTATTTCATGGAAATGAACACCCGCCTGCAGGTAGAGCACCCCGTCACCGAAATGATCACTGGTCAGGATCTGGTGGAATGGCAACTCCGGGTAGCCGCGGGGGAACCCCTGCCACTGCAACAAAACGAGTTGCGAATCGAAGGGCATTCCTTCGAGGCCAGAATCTACGCCGAAGACCCGGCTAACGATTTCCTGCCGGCCACGGGTTCACTGAGTTTCCTGCAGCCTCCAGCCGAGGGCCGGCATGTCAGGGTAGATACCGGCGTACTGCAAGGCGACGAAGTCAGTACCTGGTATGACCCGATGATCGCCAAGCTGGTGGTATGGGATGAAAACCGGGAGCGCGCGCTGGCCAGGCTGGCGAAGGCCCTGTCCGAATACCGGATCAGCGGCGTGACCACGAATATTTCTTTTCTGTATAACCTGGCCAGCAGCAAGGCCTTTGCGGATGCGAAACTGGATACCGGCTTTATCGAAAATCACCGGGATTCGCTTTTCCATGCCTCGCATGAGGACCGCGTTCAGGACCTTCCACTGGCTTCGCTTTACCTGTTGCTCAGACTGGAGCAGTCCTCACGCGCGCGAGCCAGGGGTACCGATTCCTGGTCGCCATGGAATGCCGCCAATGCCTGGCGTTTGAATCAGCCGGGCGTGCATTCCGGAGGCATTGTGCTCAATGGCAGGGACTACGATGTGCCGGTGGAGGAAATTGGAACGGAACGTAACAGGCGCTTCCGGATCACCGTGGGTGACAAGTCCGTGATCGCCGCAGGTGTGCTCAATGGAAATGAGTTGCACGCCGATATCGATGGCCATCGCAGGCGCGTGGTGGTGGTGCCGCATGACGGCCAATTCACCCTGTTCAGTGAGCAGGGCGCCATGCAGTTTGCACTCAGGCAGCCTGACTATGGTGATGAGGAGGCGGGCGCCGGGCCGGGCGCCTTTACCGCACCCATGAACGGGGTAGTGGTCAAATTGCTGGTCGATCAGGGTGCGCAGGTGGAAAAGGGTCAGCCCGTGCTCATTATGGAAGCAATGAAAATGGAACACACGCTATGTGCGCCTGCCGATGGCACAGTCACTGAATTCCATTTCCAGGCCGGCGACCAGGTGGACGGTGGCGCCCAATTGCTTGAGTTTGCCCAAAGTAAAAAGGACTGAATATTTCGGATTCGATCCGAAATCATCAATGGCAGCTTTCCATGATCTGGTCCACTAACTGCTGTGTGATGCCATCCAGGGCCTGCTGATGCGCCCTTACCACTACTGACAGGCGCTCTTCCCGCACCGTCCTG
>JAGLJX010000319.1 GCA_023142175.1 Emcibacter sp. | reverse complement strand
GTGCCATCATCAGGATCTATCTGATGTTTAAAGGCCTTGGCATTAGCATCAACATATTTACCCGCCGCTTCCGAGAAAGCAAACTGGGTATCCGTATCAATATTCATTTTGAATACGCCGTAAGTCAACGCTTCCGCAATCTTGGCTTTTTCAGAACCGGACCCGCCATGAAACACCAAGTTCAGTGGGTTTTCAGCGGTATTATGAGTCTCCGCAACCAATGCCTGACTATTACGCAGAATTTCAGGCCGCAATTGAACATTGCCGGGCTTATAAACCCCATGCACATTACCAAAGGACGCCGCCACAGAGAAATGGCCGATCGGAGTCAGAAGTTCATAGGATTTCAGTACATCTTCGGGCTGGGTGTAGAGATGGGAATTATCTGCGTCCACATCTACCTCATGACCAACACCGTCTTCCTCACCGCCGGTAATGCCAAGCTCAATTTCCAAACTCATATCAATCTTCGCCATGCGGGTAAGCAGGCGCGCACATTCGCTTAAATTATCATCAATATCCTCTTCGGACAGGTCAAGCATATGAGAGGTGTAAAGCGGGCGGCCAGTGGCCTTGTGATGGGCCTCGGAATGGCCAATAAGAGCATCCAGCCACGGCACCAGTGCCCGGTTGGCGTGATCCGTATGCAGGACAACACATATACCATAATGTTCCGCCAGAAGATGTACATGCTGAGCCGCAGAGACTGCGCCAAGGACTTTAGCCTGAAAACTGTCTTCTATGCCTTGCCCGGCATAAAATTGCGCCCCGCCGTTGGAAAACTGGATGATCACATCGCTATTATTTTTGGCGGCGGCTTCCATCACTGCATTGACGCTATCTGTTCCCACACAATTGACAGCGGCTAGTGCATAACCACCTTCCTTACAGGCATTAACAAGTTGAATATAGTCTTCGCCGCTCACGACGCCAGCTTTGAGAGCCATCTGATTAGTCCTTGATTTTTATATTTAAGAAATGTCCATGTGATAATATACTTATATTTTCTATCACAAGTCATAATACCATAAAAAAAGCAGCACCCAAACGAATTAGGGTACTGCTTTTTGAAAATACATTTTATAGGGGACTTTAGGCCGCTTCAGTATCGTCCGTATCGAGTTCCTGTACCGGGCCACTGTCTTTACCTTTGGCTTCCACATCACGGTCAACCAATTCGATAACCGCAACCGGAGCCGCGTCACCATGACGGAAACCAGCTTTAAGAACACGGGTATAACCGCCAGCACGTTCTTTATAACGCTCAGCAAGAACATCAAAAAGTTTCTGTACGATTTCCTTATCAGATACTGGCAGTTTTGAGGCAGCTTGTCTGCGGGCATGAAGGGAGCCACGCTTGCCAAGTGTAATCAAACGCTCAACTATGGGGCGCAGTTCTTTTGCTTTGGGCAGTGTTGTTACAATCTGCTCATGCTTCAAAAGGGCACTTGCCATGTTAGAAAACATCGCTTTACGATGTGAACTTGTTTTATTCAGCTTACGCCCAGCTCTACGATGGCGCATATCTCTTACTCCTTGAGGGGGTATCCATTCATTTGGACCCTACCTGATTTAAAATCTAAAAATTAGAATTCCTGTTCCATTTTCTTGACAAGCTCGTCAATATTTTCTGGCGGCCATCCCGGATTATCCATTCCAAGACGTAGCCCCATTGTGGACAGAACCTCTTTAATCTCATTCAGTGACTTACGACCAAAGTTTGGCGTACGAAGCATTTCTGCTTCTGTTTTACGCACCAGATCACCGATATAAACAATATTATCGTTTTTAAGGCAATTAGCCGAACGCACAGACAATTCAAGCTCATCAACGCGACGTAGAAGGTTGCGGTTGAAATCAGGCTCGTCTGATTCTTTTTCTGTTGCCAGATCTTCCGGCTCATCAAAGTTGATGAATGTCTGAAGCTGATCCTG
>JAGLJX010000318.1 GCA_023142175.1 Emcibacter sp. | reverse complement strand
CGCGCCGCCAATGCTACCTCAGACCCCAAGTGGCAATGTGACAGCTGTAAGAGTACACGGGGAAATTATGTTGCTACCTGTCCCGATTGCCATACATTCGGCGGGGTCAGATGGCAGCAATAATCCTATTTATCTGCTAAATTCCGGTAATCAATAACCCGTTTGGCCTTACCCGCAGAGCGGGGAATACCGCCCGGTTCGCGTATGTCTACCTTAGTAGTCACACCGCAGAGGTTTTTGATATTCTTCTTCAGCTCATTCGCAATATGTGAGCGCATGTGATCATCGGAAAATTCCGGTTTGGCTTCAGCAACAACGGTTAGTTCGTCCATGACCTTTGGTCGGCGGATTTCACAGAAATAATGTGGTGTCAGCCGTTCATCCTTACAAATAATCTCTTCGATCTGGGTCGGGAAGACATTAACGCCGCGAATGATCATCATATCATCCGAGCGACCAAAAATGCGTGCCATACGCCGCATATTGGACATAGAACCAGGCATGAGCCGGGTCAGGTCGCGGGTACGGTAGCGGATGATAGGGAAAGCTTCCTTGCAAAGTGACGTGAAAACCAGTTCGCCTTCTTCGCCGTCGGGAAGGACTTCACCAGTTTCGGGATCAATAATTTCAGGATAAAAAAGATCTTCCCATATGGTCAATCCGTCCTGAGTTTCAGCAAATTCAGACGCTACACCGGGGCCCATAATTTCTGATAGGCCGTAAATATCGACCGCTTTGATGTCAAACCGCTGCTCAATTTCCTGACGCATGGCCTCGGTCCAGGGCTCCGCCCCATGCATCCCAATCTCAAGCGATGTTGAGCGCGGATCAATGCCTTTTTTATCGAAGGCATCGGCCAGAGCAAGCATATAAGACGGCGTGACCATGATAATTCTGGGCTTAAAATCCATGATAAGCTGGATTTGGGAATCAGTTGCCCCGCCCGATGCGGGAATCACCGTGCATCCCGCCCGTTCCGCGCCGTAATGGGCGCCAAGCCCGCCTGTGAACAACCCGTAACCATAGGCCACATGAGCCATATCACCCGCACGACCACCAGCAGCATGGATGCTACGGGCAAAAACATCTGCCCATACCTTAATATCCTGTGCAGTATAGCCGACAACGGTCGGTTTGCCTGTGGTGCCGCTTGAGGCATGAATGCGGGATAGCTTACTGGTTGGAACGGCAAAAAGACCAAAGGGATAATTATCTCTCAGGTCTTTTTTCACCATGAAGGGGAATTTAGACAGATCGGCCAGACATTTGAGGTCATTCGGATGGATGCCCTTCTCATCAAAGGCCTTTTTGTTAAATGGGACGTTATCGTAAGCCTGTTTAAGCGACCATCTCATACGTTCTAGCTGTTTTGCTTCTATCTCGTCCCTACTGGCATTTTCAAAACCTATAATTCCTGAAAACATCGTCATACTTTTTTTCCTGTATTTTATATTCCCTGCATTTTAGGCGGCTTTAACCCCTCTGGCAAGATTAACGCCCGCCTGAAGCGCGTCCATGTTTAAATCCAGAAATTTCTTGGGCGAAATTGTCCTAAGGGCTTTTTCTACAATATTAAGTTCTATATCTTTCGATAATTCAGCTATAACCCCTGTTGCCACCACATTCGTCACCCGTTCTGAACCTAGGGCGATGGCGGTTTCACTAAGCGGCAATTCAATTATTTTGAAGTTGCCCGTGGGTGGGTTCTGGGTGCGTCTGGGGTCAACAATGACGATGGCATCGTCCCTGATGATACCTTCGGATGCATTAGCCGCCGCCTGATCCAATATCAGGATCGTATTCAGGTCCGTGGTCAGCGGGTAATCCGGCGTGCCGTCACTGGCGACAATATCAGCCCGACTGAGGCCACCACGGGAAGTTGGCTCATAGCTTTGCGACATGGAGACATGATAGCCTTCGCCGATCAGAGCCTTAGAAAATATCTTGGCACAAAGCTGTAAACCCTGCCCACCGGCACCACTGAAACGCATTTCAAGAGTTTTCATTATTTCTGCCCTTTCTGGATCTGATCAACCATATTGCGGTAAGTCGCCCCATATTCCGGACGATCAGAGCGAATAAAAACGCCCATATCCATGCTGTTGGGCCGGAAGGGGTGGTCGACCACATTATTATCATACTCGCTAGGCCGCATGGCGCGGGTCTGACCCAGCACCATTTCCGCCGATGAGCCAAGATCATTCTTGCGACCATTGATCTCGGTACAATCGGACATGACCTCGACGAAAGAAAAGCCTTTATATTCAAGCCCTTCGGAAATCAAATCACGCAGACGTGGCAAGTGAATGGTCAGCTCGCGCCCAACAAATCCCGCACCCGCAGCTTCGGCAAGACGGCTGGCATCAAAAACCGGCTCCATATTGCCCGCAGGCGTCGTGGTGGTAAAACGGTCATGGGGCGTTGTGGGTGATACCTGACCGCCTGTCATGCCGTAAATTTCATTGTTGAGCATCAGACAGGTAATATCCAGATTACGCCGCGCCGCATGAATCAGGTGATTACCGCCGATAGCGAGACAATCGCCGTCACCCGTGATCACCACCACATGCAGATCAGGTCGCGCCATTTTCAGACCCGTGGCAAAAGCCAGAGGCCGCCCGTGGGTGGTGTGATAGGTATTGGCATCAATATAAGTACCAACCCGACCAGAGCAGCCAATGCCGCTGACGATAGCCAGCTTGTCCTTGTCAATGCCCTGCTGATGGATGGCCCACAGCAACGCCCGAAGCGCTATACCATGACCGCAGCCCGGACACATGAAATGGGGGAACAAGTCAAGACGCAGGTAATCGCGAATTTCAAATTCTTTATCGGTTTCGGTTTTTAGGGCAACTTGCTTATTCATGACCCAATACCTCCTTAACACTTGTGACAATCTGGGACGGGGAAATAGGCACGCCGTCAAAACGGTTCAGACCAGATACCGATTGCTTGTCAACTTTAGCCGCGCCAATCTCCAATATCAATTGTCCGGCATTCA
>JAGLJX010000317.1 GCA_023142175.1 Emcibacter sp. | reverse complement strand
ACTGTCTTTGCTGCGGGGTCTTCCAGAACCGTTAAAAGTTCCGTCATGCGCAGAACATATTGCTCATGATATTTACTAAACCCTTTTTCGTCCATATACATAAGCATGATCGGGAAATATACATGTTTTACGGGGGTATCAACATCTTCCGCCTGTAAAATATCTTTTTCCCGCAGGAGGGAAACTTTATTTTGCAGGATCAAAGTTGACCTTCTATCGCTATTAACAATGACGCCACCATTAATAATGACCTTCTCTCCCGGCTTCAGTGATATTTTTAATGCCATTTTCCTACCCTTTGCTGATAAATGACCGAAGTTTATCATTTAAACATGATCATTATCTCAAATATTGTGTTAATAAAATATGAACTAAACTTGATTAACTATAGTATGAATAAGAAAAAAATTACAATATATTCATGTAATAATTAGAAAAATCAGTGAATTAAGGGTAAAAAAACAAACCCGTTAAAGGTATTTATTGCATGGCAAATAAGACGAAACACATCCCTTCTCCCAAAACAATACAACAGTATAATAAAATTGTAGGAACGGCTAAGGATTACTTTAACCAGCGTGAATATAACGAAGCTTTAAGATATTATTCTAAAGCTCTGGATTATAAAAACTACCTCCCCACTGTTTTGATAATGATGGCCCGTTGCCTATTTAGCCTGGGGATGAAGAGCAAGGCCATTTCCATGATGGAACATGCTCTGGCCCAGAACGCAGAAAATGCTGATGTCTGTGACAGTTTGGGCAGCGCCTGCCTTGCTATGGATTTTTATGATTTAGCCATAAAATTTTATTCCATATATTCCAAGCTTAAACCCGAAGATCCCCTTGGATATAACAATTTGGCATCAGCCCTGCGTGAAAATGGCCAAGTGGATGAATCCGTACAACTATTACAAGATATCATACCAATTTACCCTGAAGATTCAGGCCTGTGGAATTCTGTGGGCGCGGGTGTATCTTACCGGGATGGGTATCCTGCGGCACTACCTTTCTATGAAGAGGCCTACCGGCTTGGTCCTAATGTTGCAAGAATATCAAACAACCTGTGTTTGACTTATACCAATCTGGGTCAATATGAAAAAGCTCTGGAATTTGCCAAAAAATTCCTTGAATTGGAAGAATCCCATACCAGCTACCGGGCATTAGCGCATTGCAGCTTCAGATTAGGCAACTTTGAAGATGCCTTTAGGGGGCTGGCTTGGCATAATCACACCACTGATCCGGGCTCGGTATTTATGCCCTATAAATTTGATAAATGGGAAGGTCAGGACCTTAAGGGGAAAACTATTCTGATCGGGGCTGAACAGGGGATTGGTGATGAAATTCTGTTATCAAGCCTTTACCCAGAAGTAATTAAAGAGGCCAAACACGTGATTATTGGCTGTGACAAAAGGCTGGTCCCCCTTTTTCAAAACAGCTTTAAGGAAGCCACCATTCTTCCCTATATACCAGCACAGCATGATATGGGCTACCGGATGAGGCTCTATGAAGGGGTAGAAGAACTGAATGTAGACTATATGTGCGTTTATACGGAATTAATGCGCTATAGATGGCAGTCTCTAGAAGACATCCCCGATATGAGCGATGGCTTCCTTATGCCCGCACAGGAAAAAGTTGACCACTGGAAGGAAAAACTG
>JAGLJX010000316.1 GCA_023142175.1 Emcibacter sp. | reverse complement strand
TCTCTTGATGTCACTCTGCGGCTTGCAGAAATGGTTGATTCCAGTAGAATGTTGGTAAGTGAGAGTGGTATATTCACCCATGAGGACTTGCATATGCTACAGGATAAATGTGGTATTAACTCATTTCTTATCGGGGAATCCCTGATGAGACAACAGGATGTCGCCACCGCGACCCGTAAATTAATTGAAGGATAAATAATGTCTAAACTAACCCATCTGGACGCTGACGGTAAAGCAAGCATGGTTGATGTATCCCTGAAGCAAGAAACGCACCGCCGTGCCGATGCCCGTGGACGGATTACAATGGCACCTGAAACATTGGCCCTGATCGAAGATGGCGGTGTTAAAAAGGGTGATGTTTTCTCCGTTGCCCGTCTGGCTGGCATCATGGCCGCCAAGAAATGCGCTGACCTAATCCCCCTGTGCCACCCCCTGCCCCTACAAAACATACAAGTTGACCTTGAATGTAATGTCAAGGACAGTTGCGTTGAAATATTCGCCACCGCCAACCTCTATGGTCGCACGGGCATAGAAATGGAAGCCCTGAGCGCCGTATCCGTTGCCGCGCTGACCATATATGACATGTGCAAGGCCGTAGACCGCGGCATGTGCATCTCCGACATCCGCCTGACCCATAAGTCCGGCGGTAAATCAGGTGAGTTTAACGCGGATTGAAATTGAAATATCTGAGGGAAAACTCCAAAGATCCTAATTCAATAAAAATAATTTACTCTGACTCCATCACTTCCTAGGATAGAAAACAAATGATACAGTCAGGCGCAAAAATCACGGTACGGGAAGCTAAGTCTAGTGATGAGACTTTCATACTTTCCCTTTCTCCCTCTCTAGCGGAGGTTGCGAAACTGGATTGGCACAAGGATGAGACAGTTCAAAAATTTCAGGACGACTATATTATTGAAATGCTTGCAGAAACCAAGGTGAAAAACATTACGCTTATCGCAGAAAAAAGCGGAATAGCTTTAGGTTTTATCCATGCCAGAGAAAGATCTGATGAAATTTCTGAGGAAGATTGCGGAACAGTTCCTTTACTCGCTGTCACAGAAAAAGCTCGGGGTACTGGTATCGGGAAACTGTTAATGACGGCCGCCGAAGACTGGGCAAAAGCGCAAGGATTCCGTCTCTTACATTTAGAGGTATTTTCAGCAAACAACAATGCGCAATATTTTTATCAAAACTTAGGTTTTAAACAAGAATCAATTAATATGATAAAGTCTTTATACTGATAATATTCTTTGTACCCAAAGGGGTTAGGGCAAATTGATTTTGTCTTTTTTATTTTATGCTTACTGATCCCCTTAAGCCAATATTCCCTACTTGACAAAAGAATAAAAATAGAACATAACTAAAACAAATAGTGAAACATTTTGTCGGGAGACCTTAAAATGCTGACCAAAAAACAGCGGGATTTATTGCTTTTTATCAATGAAAGGCTTCAGAAAAATGGTGTTGCCCCGTCTTTTGATGAGATGAAAGATGCCCTAAATTTGAAATCAAAATCGGGGATTCACCGGCTTATTGGCGCGTTAGAAGAACGGCAGTTCATTCGCCGTCTGCCCAACCGCGCAAGGGCATTGGAAATTTTGCGTCTGCCCGATAGCGAAGAACAAGCGGCGCCTGACAATCTGTTTAAGCCTGATTTTGGCAAAAAAGAAGTAATTTCAGACCCAAATACCGTTGATATCCCCATGCATGGCAGAATTGCTGCCGGCACGCCTATCGAAGCGTTGGAGCAATTTGAAAACATCCCTGTTCCGGCCGCTATGGTGGGATTTGGCACTCATTATGCCTTGGAAATTGATGGTGATTCCATGATGGAAGCGGGTATATTGGACGGCGATACTATCGTTGTCCAGAGATGCGATACCGCCGAAAATGGCACCATTGTCGTCGCCCTGATCAATGAAGAAGAAGCCACCCTGAAGACCCTCTACAGAAAAGGCCCCGATGTGGCTCTTGAACCATCCAACCGGGACTTTGAGACACAGACCTATCCCGCCAACCGCGTTCGTGTTCAGGGTCGGCTGGTGGGGCTGTTACGGCAATATTAGGGCGTTACTTGCCCCGGCTCCATGGTCTGTCACCCCGGCTGCCCGCAACGGTTTTTACCGTAATCCAGTCACCACTTTTTTTAGGTAACCATAAGGCATGCCCGCCCTTGTGATAGAAGTCCCACCGGTCAATAACCAGAGATGCCGATGGACATGCGATCTCAACAGGGACCAGGCTGATCACCACCTGTGCATTCATGCAGTCTTCGGTTAAGGCCAATTCATCTTTCACAAGGGCAATAAGCGTTTCCGTGCTTTTATGGGTTGGGCGATACAGGCAACTTAGATTGTCACAGGACATCCATGTTTCATCCGGGCCGTTGTTGCCATTATAAGACCATTTTTCGGCTTTTTCCTGCCCAAATCGTTGCGCCCACCTCTGACGGGTCATGCGTCCTGCGCGAAGACTAGACAGGCTGATATCCTCTTGCATATCCCTCACCCCGATCAGCCGCCCGCCGTTATCGACCAGTATATCCGGTTGCGGCGTAAAAAAGGCCATGACAATACCCATCAACACCACAGGAATACCATACTTCTTCCACTCTGTGCGCCAAATGGCAACCCACAAGGCCCCAAGCGCTATCACGACCAACGGCACCATCCCCATAGAGGGAACGAGGCTATATGATCCCGGAGCATGGGACACAGTCTTTGCCACATACATGATCACTTCCAGCCCATAAGACATGGGATAAAGTGCCAGTTGCCCAAGCCCAAAAGGAGCGAGAATCAGATAGGCCACCACGCAGGGCATCACCCATGATGCCATAACCGGCATGGCCAGTAGGTTAGCCAGAAGTCCATATTGCACCAGCTTGTTAAAATGAAACAATGCGAAAGGGGCAATGGCCATCTCCGCCACCAATGTGGTGAACAGCATTGTGCCAATATAAAAGCCCGTCCGCTTGACCCATCCCCTGCTCCGCCCTGAGAGCTGCGTCCAGCGTAAATTGATTTTCTCATAGGCCGCGACCAGTGCCACCACGGCGGCAAAGGACATCTGAAAACTGACTGAAAGAACGGCTTCCGGACTCAATAGCAGTATCACCATAGCCGCAATGGCGACCAGTCGTAATGATATGGCCTTCCGGTCGACCAGCACCCCCAAAAACAGGATTGATGCCATGATGAAGGCGCGAACTGTCGGCACCGAACCGCCACTTAATAAAACATAGACTACGCCCGATCCAATTGCGATCAGCGCGGCCCATTTTTTAATTGGATAGCGTAGTGTTAGATATTCCGATCGCGAGAGCAGAAAACGGGAAAAGAAGAAAGCCGCCCCACATAGCAACCCCATATGCAGGCCTGAAATCGCCAACAGGTGAGCAAGGCCGGAATTGCGCATATTATCGGCAACTTCAAATGAAATCCCCGACCGCATCCCCGTAATCAGGGCCGCTGCCAAGCCACCGGCATCACCGTCAATAGTGGCCCGAATATCTTCTGCCATGACAAGTCTCTGGCGGTTAGTGAGGCCACTCGCATTAGGACCTTTTTCAATGATTTCCGGTTTGCTGATGCCGTAACCCACGGCACCAATTCCCTGAAACCATATTTGACGGGCATAATCGAAATCACCCGGCATGGTTGGCGGTGGAGGTGGCAGAAGCCCCGCTCTTATTCTTACCCTGTCGCCAGGATGGGGCAGTTGATCAAATTTCTGAACCTTAATTCTGATTTTATGAAGGGGTGGTCCTTCGTAACCCCAAGAAATAATGGGGTTCTCAATGACAAGATGTAACTTGCCCGTATTATAATGCCGAACATCCGTGACCATGCCCGTAATCATTCTTGGCGTCAGTTTCTCATTCAGAACCGGCGTTGCTAACATCATGCTTCTTACAGTGCCCGTCACAAACCCTCCGGCGCTAAGCAAAAGAGCGAACAGGATCATACGTATAAGAAAATACCGCCAGAATATTGATAATCCCACAGCAAGGGCAAAACAGGCCCCCACACCCACATATAATGATGGCTCTGTGGATAAAGAAAAATACCCCCCGATACCCATAACAAAGAATACAGGAGCCCATAACAACAGCCTGTCATGTTCCTGAAATAAAATTTCCTGTAGTTTATTTATTACGCTTCCCCCGCCCTATATTATTCCTTGAAATATAAAACATTTGTGATTTATTTAGCAATTTTAGCACAACAGGCTTCCATTTTTAGTATATTTTTGCTAGAAACCAACCAACTAAAGGATAAATGTGTCCTTTCCCAAGATGTTATTATTCCCCTGAGTGGACAAAAGACATATATCCTATGTTCATATGTCCACACAATAAAAACTGTTGGAACATATAAATAAATGACGAAGAAGGTTATTACACGCTTCGCCCCCTCTCCTACGGGGTTTTTGCATATCGGCGGTGCCAGAACGGCACTGTTTAACTGGCTGTTTGCCAAGCATCATGATGGCCAGTTTTTGCTGCGCATCGAGGACACCGACCGCGAGCG
>JAGLJX010000315.1 GCA_023142175.1 Emcibacter sp. | reverse complement strand
TACCACCAGTACATTTTATCCAGCGCCAGATTGGACGGATTATAGAAGGCAAACAGGAAGAATAACGTCAGTCCCCATAGTCCCATGGTCAGGATAATAGCGATGGCCGTCTTTTTGCCCTTGAGCAACGTCATACTGACATTATACATGAACAACAATGCGACAATCACAATGGCTATTTTAAACCATATGGGCTGCTCCAGAAACTCACGACCTTCGTGAATACCAAAAAGATACCCGACAACCGTTGCCGCAGCGCCCAGCAAAAATACCCAGAATTGAATCCACGCAATTTTCGAGCTATGGATTTCCGTCTCGGTTTCTTCGGGCAGCAGATAATATGTCGCGCCGAAAAAGCCCATCAAAAGCCAGACAATCAGTGCATTGGTATGTATCATACGAATGATGTTAAAAGGCACCAGATCTGAAAGGAAATTCGGGAAAACATAAATTGTACCCGCGATTAATCCGCCAAGAACCTGTGCCACGAACAGGCCCATAGCCGCTATAAAATAGGGATAGGCCAATCTTTGTGTTTGATATTTCATAATATTACTTCCTTTCCCTTATTCATCATCTGGCGTTGGTGGCCAGTTCTGAGTATCAATTCGGCTGATCCATTCAAAAAAGGCTGCAAGATCTTCATGATCCTGATCAGACAAGTTGAATTGAGGCATCTGCCTGCGACCTTCGATGCCGGTCGGCATGGCTTCCATCCAGGCCTTCAAGGCCTCAGCACCCGCTTCAGCGTCTTCGTCACCGCCAAATTTTATCCATACCTTGCCCAGTTCCGGCGCGAAATACGCGCCCTCACCAAACAACGTATGGCAATTGATACAGGAGTGCTCCTCCCATACGTCTTTGCCACGCGCGACTGATTCTGTCAGCGTTGCTACGTCTGTACTCTTATTCAAGATATGAAAATGACTCTGAACCGTTAGAGACACAAATATCACAAAAAAGAAAATCGTCCCGCCAAAGAATATATTGCGGGCCGCAGTCTTTGTCATTCCTTCCGACATAATAGATTTCTCCTACACTATTATAATTTCAGAAGAAGGTTATCACTTTTATTCCACCCTGAAATTCAAGTTGATACACCTCTTCACTTAAAGATACTTAGTAAATACATCTTTAAAAGTCTTTGATCTAAGTCAATTTAAGATAACAGAATTTTAAATGTAAAAGAAACAATTATTTATGTTAGATTACTTATTTAAATATGCGTGGTTACAGTAGACTTAAATGATAAAAATTTTATTTGTATGTTTGGGCAATATATGCCGATCCCCCACCGCCGAAGGGATTTTTCGCCATAAAATAGAACAGGGTGGATATGGGGATAATGTCGTTATTGATTCGGCAGGAACCGGGGCGTGGCATGTGGGAAATCCTCCCGATAGCCGCTCTCGGCAGACGGCTCTTAAATATGGAATAAATCTTGAAGACCTGCGCGGGCGCAAGGTTGCCCGACAGGATTTTGCTGATTATGATTATATTCTGGCTATGGACCGGGATAATATGAGAAATATGATGGCGATTTGTCCGCCGGACCATCAGCATAAAATTTCCCTGCTTCTGAATTACGCGGAAAACGACCCCGGCAATGGGGAAGTCCCCGATCCCTATAACAGCGGTCAGGACGGGTTTGACCGGGTTTACGAGATTATTAAGCGCGGTTGTGATGGCTTTTTGAAATACCTGATGACACACCACGCCTTATGACAGATACGAATATTTTGGGAAAGACTTGAAAATTCCCCTGATCCTGCCAATATATAGCCCAACTAACTCATAATAATTAAGGACAGATTCTAATGGTTGAAGACTATAAATACCGGCCCAGTACCGCGACAAGCGCACGCACCGCCGCCGAAGTTGACGAAGGCCTGCGCGCTTATATGTTAACTGTATATAATTACATGGCATCCGCTTTGGCGCTCACAGGACTTATGGCCTATGCTACGGCGAATGTACCGGCGCTTTATAACCTGCTATATACCTTTGCATCCGGTCCGAACGGTGAAATTTATCTTACCGGACAGACCATGCTGGGCCTGATCGTTATGTTTGCGCCGCTGGGCCTTGTCTTTTTTCTCAGCTTCCGCATCAACCATATGCAGGCCTCGACCGCCCAAATGGTATTCTGGATATATGCCGGACTTGTCGGCATGGCCATCGCCTCGATCCTGTTTGTCTATACGGGCACAAGTATCGCCAAAACATTTTTCGTAACTGCGGCGGCCTTTGGCTCCCTCAGCCTGTATGGCTATAGCACAAAGCGCAACCTTAGCGGAATGGGCAGCTTCCTGATCATGGGGTTATTTGGTATCATCATCGCTTCTATTGTGAATATGTTCCTGCAATCTGGCATGATGGATTTCATTATTTCCGTAGGTGGTGTTCTGATTTTTGCCGGACTTACGGCCTATGACACTCAGAAGATCAAGCTGATGTATCTTCAAAGCGATGGTAATGAGACCGCAACGAAAAAGGCTATTATGGGCGCTCTTAGCCTCTATCTGGACTTTCTCAATATGTTCCTGTTCCTGTTGCGTTTCATGGGCAACCGGAATTAGAAACCCGAATATAATCTTTAAAGAGCGGCTCCATTTTGGGGCCGTTTTTATTTGAATAATGTCTGATAAAAAACTCAAGATAAAGCAATATTAGCCATTGCCTTTAGGGTAATTTAAAAGTAATCTCCGGCTCAATTCATCTATTAGCACCCGTAGCTCAGCTGGATAGAGCGACGGTTTCCTAAAC
>JAGLJX010000314.1 GCA_023142175.1 Emcibacter sp. | reverse complement strand
GCGAGAACGGAATAATCGGTAAGCGGGTGCTGTTTGATGCTAACATTCCATCGCTTGATGCCTTTAAAAAGAAAGATAAATTTGTATTTTAGCAACTAATGTTGACAGTGCTCACAATATTACGGTATTTTGATTAATCGTTTATTGGAAAAAATTAATTACTAGGGTTTGGGAAAATGAAAAAAGAGTTATGTTTTACACTATTACCTGTCTTGATGACGATGACGATGACGATGACGCAATTCGCACAGGCTGAAACATTAGAAGATGCAATGGTTACGGCCTATCTTAATAATCCGACATTACAGTCACAACGGGCCTCTCTCCGGGCGCTTGATGAAACGATAAATCAGGCAAAATCGGGTTGGCGCCCCTCAATTGTTGGCACAGGGAAATTCGGATACCGTCATTCTGAGGGCGTTGCCACATTTGCATCAAACGGGGATACAAACCCCAGAAGCATCGCACTGGAACTACGTCAACCTATCTTCAAAAGTATGCAGACAGTTAACAGCACCAGCGAGGCCCGCAATCAGGTTAATGCCGCCCGTGAGATACTGATGAGCACCGAGCAGCAAATTTTACTGGCTTCAGTCACGGCTTATGTGGGTGTCCTCAGGGATTTATCAGTATTAGAACTGACCGCAAATAACGTTACTGTTCTTAAACGTCAGCTAGAAGCCAGTGAAGACCGATTTCGTGTTGGTGAGATCACCCGAACGGATGTTGCCCAATCCAAGGCGCGCCTGTCACGGGCAATTTCTGAAAAAATTCGTGCTGAAGCTACTTTAACTTCTAGCCGTGCCGCTTATAGAAAGACCATAGGAAATGCATCGGCGGACCTTTCTTGGCCTGAAAGCTTGCCGGCTATGCCCGCATCTGAGGAAGCCGCGCAGGAATTTGCCAAAAGTAATAACCCGTTACTGCAAGCCGCGCACTATACTGAAAAAGCCGCACGCTATAATGTTAAAAAACAATATGGCGGTTTAGGCCCCTCGGTGGATGTGATCGCGCGGGTAAGTAAAAGCTGGGAAAATTTTAGCGCAACTGACAATTCTACCACGCGGGAAGTGCTTGCCCAGTTAACAATGCCCCTCTATCAGAGTGGTTCTGTGTCATCAAATATTCGTCAATCACGCCAGATTGAAAATCAACGCCGACTTGAGGCTATCTCTGCGGAACGCGAAGTTGTGGAGCTGGTGCGGAATTCCTGGGAAGGTTACCGGGAAGCGACGGCGCGTATTGCCTCATCTGAAGATCAGGTTGAGGCCAATGACATCGCCCTTGAAGGGGTTCGTCAGGAATCCGATGTTGGCTCACGAACAACTCTGGACGTGCTCGATGCAGAGCAGGAATTGCTCGATTCACGGGTAAGTCTGGTTAGGGCTAAAAGAGATCAGTCCGTTGCGGCCTATACTCTTTTATCTTCTATTGGCAAACTGAATGCGGAAGGACTACAGCTTAATGTGTCACGCTATAACCCGGACCGGAACAGGAAAAATGTGGAAAATCAATTTTTTGGCTGGGGAATAAATAAGGAATAATTGACCTTAAACCTTATTTTTATACAATTTTAAAACGATCTAGGGATATTTTTGTTCCATAAGGTCGTTTTTTTTTATATATGGTATATAGTTATTGAAAATAGCTCAAAAAGCACTAAAGGTGTAAGAGCATATAATATGTAATGCACTGAACTTTTTAATGTTTATAAGCAAGGGATGGCGCTTACAAAAGCGAGGATCAGGAATATGAGCGAAACGGAAGGCCAAGAAGAGCCAACGATGGAAGAAATTCTCGCATCGATTCGGAAAATTATTTCTGAAGATGATGTGGAAGAAGAAGTGGTTGCAAAACCCGAGCCAGAATCCGAGCCCGAGCCCGAGCCAGCATCCGAGCCCGAGCCAGAAGAAGAACAAGTATTAGAACTGACGGAAGAGGCAATAGATAATCTTTTTGATGATCCTGAGCCGGAACCAGAAGAAGAGCCTGAGCCCGAACCGGAAATAACAGAAAAACCCGAACCTGAGGTAGAAGAAGAGCCTGAGCCTGAAATTGAAATGGATATGCCCATTGATGATGTGGACCCAGCAAGTGGGGAAGATGTATTAATGACTGAAGAATCATCAAATTTTAGCATGGATCAATTCGGTATTTTGTCAGACTTATTGACCACAGGTTACCAGGGCGCTGGAAACACGCTGGAAGATCTGGTCAGAGAAATGCTTAAACCTATGTTGAAAGACTGGCTTGACCGTAATCTACCGCCTGTTGTCGAACGGATGGTTGCCAAGGAAATAGCTCGGTTGGCCCGGACCAAGAAACCGTAAGATATCGACCTAACATGAAATCCATTATGAAGGGCCTTGAACGGGCTCTTCTTTTTTTTAAAACCATATTTTACTTAACCTAAAAAGATTGCCTAATGTCTGAAAATCAGGAAACGACTGAAAAGCTGGGAAAAACATTTGATTGTCATGAAGCCGAAACGCGGATTTATGACAATTGGGAAGCTAAGGGTGCCTTTAAGGCCGGACGCGTGGACGCCGAACCCTATACTATTGTCCTGCCGCCACCCAATGTGACCGGAAGCCTTCATATAGGCCATGCCCTGAACCACACACTACAGGATATCTTGATCCGGTTTGAGCGTATGCGCGGCAAGGATGTTTTGTGGCA
>JAGLJX010000313.1 GCA_023142175.1 Emcibacter sp. | reverse complement strand
AACCTGAGGCACCAGATCAATCGCCTGTTTTGCCTCCACAGTCCCTTGAGTTTTTACGGATAGGGCCACACGTTGTGGATGGGCGGCAACCGCACGAATATGCCGGGCTATTTCAGCCACTTCCTTTTTTTCCGGTTCCGGCTTAGCCATGACCAGAATAGCGCTAATGCCACCTGCACCAAGAATAATTATTATAGGCAATATGATAGAGAAAACTTTTTTTGAAATCCTCATAATACTGTTCCTTCTATGCTCTCACCCTCTGGGCTACTGTCGTTTACTGTTAAAGCCTGATTATCCTGTTGCGTGGCAAAGTCTCCACCTAATGCAAGATGTAGTGCTATTCTATTATTAATCCGTTGTTTTTTAACGGATATAAGCTGACTTTGCTGAGAAAGGCTCTGTCTTTGTGAATCAAGTAAAACTGAAATTTTAATCAGCCCTCGACTATATTGATCCAAAGCCACTTTTTCCGCAGCAATGGCATTCATCGCCGCCTTTGTGGTATGTATGACTTGTTCTTTCAATGACCTTTCAGCGGACAATGCATCTTCAACTTCCCTAAATGCCTCAAGTAAAATACGGGCAAAAACCTGTTTTTCCGCCTCAAATAATTCCTGATTTGCCTTGGCTGAATTGCGTAATTTACCGCCCTGAAAAATGGGTTGAGTAAGGTTTCCTACCACACTCCAGAAGATATTATCCAGATCCAGCAAATCACTGAAACCCCGGCTGCTGTTATTACCGCTCGCCGTGATAGAGAAAGAAGGAAGCAAGGCCTTATTCGCCGCCTGACTCTCATAACCGGTAGATAACAATCTTGCCTTGGCTGCCTGTAAATCCGGACGGCGTTCCAGTAAATTTACCGGTAGCCCCGCCGGTACATCTTCGCTCAGGTCTGGAATCTCGCCAGAAGCCATAATCGTAGCTGCCGGATAACGTCCTGCCAATATCTCCAGGCTTCTTTTCTGTTGATCCAGTTGATTAACCCGACTGCTCAGGTTCGCCCGAGATGCTTCCATATTACTAACGACCAGGCGCAGATCAAGCCCTGTACTCAGCCCTCTGGCAAATCGTTTCTCAACAACCCTTGCCGCCCGCTCGTAACTTTGTACTGTACGGGTAGCCAGTTGCACCTGCGCCTCTGCCTCCATAGAATCAAACCATGTTTGCGCCACTTGTGCCGCCAGAGACAACCTTGCCCCTTCCTGATCATAAAGTGCGGCCTTATAAGTCGCATCTGCGGCGGCTGTCTGGGCGGATAACCGTCCCCATACATCGACTTCCCATCTGGCATCAAGTCCTGCTGATACATTGTTACTGGCGGTAAAGGGATTTTGCACATTCCGGCGGCTAACCCCCAGCGTTGCATTTAATCTGGGATAGAGATTCCCACGCGCAACTCTGGCTCTAAATCCTGCCGCTTCCATTCTGTGAGCTGTGGCCTGAAAATCCGGGTTATTGGCCAGAACTTCGTCAACAAAGTCTGATAACGCTTTCATTTCAAGATCATTCAACCAGCCATCTCGCACGTCATTCTGCGCCGTATCATTGGCGCTCCAACTGGTCGAAATATCTGAAAATGGTAGATTCTTATCCGTTACTGGCACAGCGGCACATGAAGCCAAAGCTATCACAGAAACAGAAAAGACCAAATACTTGGCACTTCTCATTTTTAGTATCCTTTAACCCATAGTCTATTTTTAGCTCTATAAGTTCCGTAGTTCGTTACTATCTATATGTGATATCTTCCAAGTATCAATATACCGGAGGATATCAAAGAAAGCGATATGTCAAAATCAATCTGATCTCAAATTAATGTTCGTTTACCGCAAAATTACTTAAAGTTGCTCGATAGATGGTCCATGACATCCCCCTCAGGCGAGAAACATACGGCATTCAACGTACCGCCCCGACCACAGCCCCCATCCAATGTTGCCGTATGCGGATGGTTCAAACGCAGCCCCTTATTAGAATGATCATATCCCCGTACAATTCGTGAAAAACTATAATAAGAGGTATCAATTTCATCAAACCGGCCATTATCCCACCAAAAGTTATCCTTTTGCATATTCAGGGGTCGCGAGACATCCAGCGAAGCATGAACTAATAATATCCGACCTTCTCTAGTAAAGGCCGCTCGGCGCAGGTTGCTGAGAAGTGCCGAATGACCGGGATGACTATTTATCGCCCGGCGCAGGCTGCTGGTCCATTTGGAAATAGATACCGTTCCCTGGCGGGCAATGGCACGCGCATTTTTTGCCGTCGTTCCGTAGCATTCTATCAACGGCCCCAGATGATGGCCCAGAAGCCAATCCATAACTTCTGACGGGTTGGGAGCATATTGTAGCTGAAGAAGTTTGGTCAGCATCTCCTCACGGGCACCGCGCAGATAAACAAAGGCGTTCGGTTTGGAAGTGTCGCCCACCGCCATTAATTTTCGACGGGTCAGAAGTAACTCATTCAATGTCTGGGTGGCCGTGATCTGATTGCCAAAATAATTACCCAAATAAACAAGCCGGTCCCCTATCTGAAAACGGGTAAGCAGTTGATCATGCAGGGATTTCAGGGTCTCTATCTCACCATGTATGGCCCCCACAGCCCAAACCCGCTTAGCTTCATTCAGGCAGCCAAATTTTTCGGCATCCATATTTGACAGGTCAGTATCTTCCATAGACAGTTATATCACCCAATATTTGACCGTAAGATACCGGCCAATCACGAGAAAAAGAGCCCTCATAAAATCAGGCTCTTTCATTAAACACCCTCACTTTTCAACAGAAATCAGGCAGCCGCCATAACTTCCGTCAATTTTATCATGGCGTCTTTTTCAGCAATTTCCTCAACCGCAGCAACTTCACGGGCCAGTCGGCTGATGGCTGATTCATATATCTGCCGTTCGCTGTAGGATTGCTCTGTCTGATCTCCGCCCCGGTGTAAGTCACGAACCACTTCAGCCAGATGAACCAGATTTCCTGAGTTGATTTTT
>JAGLJX010000312.1 GCA_023142175.1 Emcibacter sp. | reverse complement strand
GGGCGCTGTAATTTTACCAATATTGATACCGGCCCTAAAAATTTCCATTCGGAAAATCCGCATTTTTGCGTCTCGGCCCTGCGCCGCTACCCACCAAAGAGTTTTATCGCCTTGGTGGAGAAGCATGAGATTGCTTACCATGAGAAAAAACTAGGCCAGTTATTCTGTGACGGAAAATCCCATCAGATCATCGATATGCTGATCAAAGAATGTGACGATGTGGAGGCTGTCATTCGTACATCCCATATGATTGAAGATATTCAGAAGACAGAAGATGGCTTTCAGCTTAACGACAGGATCACTTGTCAAGCGTTGGTGATCGCAAGTGGTGGCAAATCTATCCCGAAAATGGGGGCGAGCAGTTTTGGCTATCAGCTGGCACAGCACTTCGGTCATAATATCATTGACCCTGAACCGGCCTTGGTGCCCTTCACATTTCAGAATGAGATGCTGGATAAAATGAAAGCACTGGCGGGGGTTTCTCAGGATGCGGTGGTTACGGTCGGTAAAAAATCCTTCGCAGAGGCAATTTTATTCACCCACCGGGGCCTGAGTGGCCCGGCCATATTGCAGATTTCGTCCTATTGGCTACCCGGTGACGAGGTTAGGGTCAATCTGTCGCCCCTGCGGGATATGCTTGAATTTTTAAAAGAGCAAAGAACCGCCCAGCCCAAGCAGGAACTTCATAATATCCTGACCCAGAGGTTTGCCCGAAGATTGGCGCAGTTTATCTGTGATCAGGCGGGCGTGGATGGGCGGCTCGCCGATCTGTCCAATAAAAAACTGGAAAAAGTCGCCGACTTCATCCATGACTGGCACATCCGACCAAATGGCACCGAAGGGTTCAGAACCGCCGAAGTGACCCGCGGCGGGGTAGATACCCGCGAAATATCGTCGAAAACTTTTGAGAGCAGCAAAGTCGCCGGTCTTTATTTCATCGGCGAGGTTCTGGACGTCACCGGACAATTGGGCGGCTATAATTTCCAGTGGGCTTGGGCGTCGGGCCATGCAGCGGGGCAATATGTTTGATTTGCACCATCGATCTCGTAAACGTTATTAGAAAAGGAGTTATTTTGGGGGCCGTATATTGTGATTTGACTTTTTGCCAGAGTTGATTATATACCGTTATCGGTCAAATTTGCCAAAAATGATTAATAAGGGTACACTCTTTATTAACATGACAACTGTAGTCTAAAGGATATTGGAAATATTATTGCGGGGTTTGCTATGTATAATCCGATAAAAGCGGCTCAGGTTATTGCCTATTTTGCATTACAATCTGAGACAAAATCAATTTCTATATTGAAGGCGATTAAATTGGTCTATCTTTCTGATAGAGCTAGTATCGAAAAATGGGGTTTCCCTATACTTGATGAGGTGCGTGTTTCCATGCCTCATGGACCTGTCAATTCATCCACATATAGCCATATAAATGGTGAGCATGATTTAGAAAAATGTGGCTGGTCACGATTTCTAACAGATAGGGCTAAACACGAAGTTTCTGCGACGGATTTAATATCTGTTGATGACTTAATTGAGCTTAGTGAGGCAGACATTGAATGTATGGAGCAAGTGTGGTCAGAATTTGGAGAAATGGATCGGTTTGAATTACGTGATTGGACCCACAAACCTGAAAATATACCAGAATGGGAAGATCCTGGTTCCGGCTCCAAAAGTATTCCTTTGAAAAGAATAATGATTTCTTTGGGAATGAAGAACATTGACAATCAAATAGAGACTATCTGTGATCACGAAAATATAGATAGGCTATTTGACGCTATTTCGGTTACACCAAAACACACTATGTAAATTCATAATTTTAGCCGTATGATGACTGTGAAGATAAACAGTTACATTAAATAGGGGGGATTGTTGGACGTTAAGTTTTTTAGAAAAGGAACATTACTTATTCCGTCCGGCACAGGGTTTGATACTGACAAAAAGCATTTGTTTGTTATTTGCAATGACACCTGTACAGATGGGATGAATTTAATAGTTCCATTAGTAACTTGGAAAAACAGCTATAGCGATGATACATGTGTGCTAAATGTCGGGGATCATCCATTTATTAAACATCGTTCCTATATACAGTATCGCTTTACGCGTTTAGTGACGGCAGAAGATTTAATGGTGGGTATTAATAATAATGCTTTTACAAGGCATTCGGATTTCATGGAATTTTATTTTCTGAAAATAAAAAATGGCATTGTTAGATCAAAACAAACGCCTCGGCAATTCAAAAAATATGCTTATGATGTAATTGGCATAAGTCAGCCACATTCCGAATTCTGATCACATAGCACCTGTAATGACTTGCTTTTCTTACATAATTCCTTAACGTCCCTTTATGGAATTTATTGAGATATATTTGCCTTTGATCCTGTTGATGCTGGCCAGTGGTTTGCTGGGCGGCGTTATGGCGGGGTTGATGGGTATTGGCGGCGGCATTGTTATCGTGCCGGTGCTGGAATTTGCCTTGGCCTTCATTGGGGTTGATCCGGCGATCCGTATGCATGTGGCGGTAGCCACGTCACTGGCGACTATCATTCCCACGTCCATTTCATCATCACGGGCGCATCATAAGCGCGGCGCGGTTGATTTTTCGCTCGCCAAAAAATGGGGTCCGGCTATATTTATGGGCGCAGCTTTTGGAAGCTGGCTGGCGGCGCAGGTGGAGACCTCGGTTCTCACGGCAATTTTTGCTGTTGTGGCCTTGCTCGTTGCTACCAAGATGATCCTGCCCATGGAAAAAATCAGATTGGCGGATAGCGTTCCGAACGGTGTTCTTGGTTCTATATTTCCGGCAACCATCGGCGGTGTTTCCACCATGATGGGGATCGGCGGCGGGGCGCTGAGCGTGACCACTTTGACCATCTTTAATATGCCCATTCATCGGGCGGTGGGAACATCCGCTTTTTTCGGACTGTTGATAGCTGTGCCGGGAACTATTGGATTTATGATCATGGGGCAGGGGAATATGGCCTTGCCGGTGGGCAGTGTGGGGTTTGTCAATGTGATCGGTTTTCTGATCCTGTCTCCGGCGACGTTCCTTGCGGCGCCCCTTGGGGTGAAAATTGCTCATGCCTTGAGCCAAAGACAGCTAAGTCAGACGTTTGGTGTTTTTTTGATGATTGTTGCCGCCCGTATGCTGTACCGTACATTCATGTGAGAATAGAGGGGAAATAATGTCACAATTAGATGAGTGCTTTAACCTAGATGATTTC
>JAGLJX010000311.1 GCA_023142175.1 Emcibacter sp. | reverse complement strand
CGTCTATAAGCAGCAGTGTTCCTGTAATATTTCATTTGACGTTCAATCTGGTACCATAACTTAAAGAGCAAATTAATGTCTTTCATCTTTAAAACGACCGCATCGGCGGCTGTTGTTTCCTGTGTATTGTCCCTATTTACTATGGCTCATGCTAGAGTATCGCCGGATATTAAGAGCCTTCTTATTGTGGCTTCGGAAAAAGATGATGGCAAGAATCTTGATATGGTGGCAGAGATTGCCATTGCCGCTAATCCTACCGCAAAAAAAGATATTCAGAAGCTGGTCTTAAACCTGAAACGGGAAAGATCCGAAATAGCCGCCCTTCCGCGGCCCGTCTATTTCAGCTTCAAAGGTTGGGATGGGGATGTGGAAGCTAATTTTCTGCGCTCATCCGGCAACACCAGTCAGGAATCCCTTGGGCTGGCGGGAAAGTTGCATAGGGATGCGGGCCGATACCACCATACAATGAATGGTTTCTTTGACCTCAACAAGAACACTGGCATCAAAGACAAACAAAAATGGGGTTTGGGCTACAAACTGGATTATGATTTCACGGAAACATTATATCTAACCAGCTTCGCCGGATATGAAAATGACCAGTTTGGTGCCTTCCGGGAACGGATCACAACGTCTTTTGGTATCGGTTATCAGGTTATCAATAAGGATAGTTTTGGCTGGAAAGTTGAGAGTGGTCCGGGTTACCTGTTCACCCGTGACCTGCCCGACGAAAAATATGATTCAAGCTTTAATGCCTTTGCCAGCAGCATATTCGACTGGGCCATCAATGAACGCAGCGACTTTGCCAATACTACTATTTTTTATTACGGTGATAAAAATATCATTGAGAGCAAAACCGACCTGACCGTTAAAATAAACGGATCGCTCAGCAGTAAACTCTCCTATGATATCAAATATGACCAGAACGCCCCACTAGACAGAAATAAAACCGACACAGTTGCCCGTGCCGGTTTACAGTATGATTTTTAATGTGCGGGCTTATTTATAACGCTCACTATGCAACTGCCATAACCGATCAAAATTACTACCCGATGATAAATGTAATATGATTGCATCCAGCCAATTTTTGTCTAACCATTCTTTCAGAACTTTGCCGGTCAGTTCATCAAACTTAGGGCGCAGTACTGTTCTGAAACCATTTATACTGGCCAGAACTTCTTCACCGACACCGAATGAAGCCTGTTGATCTTCTAACATTCCCAGCTTTTCCAAAGCACTGCCAAACTCACCAGTCAATATTAATTGTTGCTGATATGACCGGGTAAAATCAAGTATGCTATTGAGCACTTCGGTTGGTTTTCCGTCCTCGAACAAAGGCTTTTCGCCCTTGGTTGATAAAAAGTCGGACGTATCATCCATACAGATTATCTGCTCAGAATTTGCATCTCTACTGGCAATAAAAAACGGATAACGTCTTATATAGGCCGGAACATATGTGTTGGGTAACCAGTTATTATCTTTATCCACATACAGATTATCCCCTGCCTTAATGCCCAGAACCGCCATCATGGTGCCTACTTTATCACCGGAAAATATGATCGGGAAATGTTTGGCCGCCTGTGGCAATTCCTGCATCGTAATCGGAACCGCATTCGCCATTGCCGCAAATGCACAACTTTGATTAGCCTTCATTTTTAAATTTTTATGGATTTCGCTCGATAAGGGCGTAATATTATTATACATAATAGGCATCTGAGGGGCCTGTTCTGCAGTAGTATCTTTTTTATCAGTCATAATTTTCCTCTTATTTTCTTGTGATTACATACATACCTTGAGTCGCCAGAAGATTTGCAAAAAATAAATTGTGAAAGGGCATTTTATAGCCCTTGGCATTAATGGCCGTGGATTGTTCCACATGGATATTCTGTAACCCGCAGAGGTTGACGAAATCCCGTATAGTACAGAAATGAATATTAGGTGTGGAATACCACGGACGATCCAATGTCTTGTTAACCGGCATCGTCCCCCGCAAGCCCAAGTTCAACCTTACCTTCCAATGGCCAAAATTGGGAAAAGACACTACGGCCTTTTTTCCCACCCTAAGCAACTGTTCCAGCATCCGGTCAGGATGATTCATGGCCTGCAGGGTTTGGCTCAGGATCACATAATCAAAAGACTGATCAGGATAAAAATCAATATCCTCTTCAGCATTACCCTGTATGACCGAAAGCCCTTTGGCAATGGAATTATTAACACCTTCGGGGCTAAGTTCAATACCGCGCCCGTCCACCTGTTTTTCCCGCACCAGATAATCCAGCAGGTCGCCATCGCCACAGCCCACATCCAATACGGCTGATCCCGGCTCAATTATCCGGGCAATTTCCAACAGATCCACACGAATATCAGAGGCTCTTGACGTTTCTTTAGTCATGACGTCTCTCCCGCCATCACATCTGATTCCGAATTAAGGAATCCGCGCACAACAGCATCCATTTCCGCACATTCAAGCAGAAAACTATCGTGGCCCTTGTCCATATCAATATCGGCATAACTGACCCTTGCGCGGGCAGCATTCAGGGAACGCACGATATGGCGGCTCTCATCCGTTGTATAGAGCCAGTCTGAAACGAAGGACAATACGCAAAAGCGGGTTTTTGTTCCCTGAAATGCATTGGCCAACACGCCGTCATGTTTGGCACTCAAGTCGTAATAATCCATGGCACGGGTGATATATAGATAACTGTTGGCATCGAAACGATCGACAAAAGATATGCCCTGATGGCGCAGATAGCTTTCAATCTGAAAATCCGCATCAAAGCCAAAGGCCAGCTTGTCCCGGTCCTGTAAGGAGCGGCCAAAACGGCTGGTCAGCCCGCTTTCGGACATATAAGTTATATGGGCCGCCATACGCGCCACGGCAAGGCCGGCGTGAGGCGGCTCCGAACGATCAAGATAACGACCGCCCTGCCAGTTGGCATCCGCCATGATCGCCTGTCGGCCCACTTCATGAAAAGCAATATTCTGAGCAGAATGACGCCATGTTGTCGCAATGGCAATGGCCGTTCTCACCCGGTCAGGGAAATCAGCCGCCCACTGCAAAACCTGCATTCCCCCCATGGAACCGCCAATGATTGAAAACAGCTGGTCAATACCCAGATGATCCAGAAGAATCGCCTGTGCCCGCACCATATCGCCAATGGTTATCACCGGAAAATCAAGCCCGTAAGCCTTCCCCGTCTCAGGGTTAATGGACGCCGGCCCCACAGTCCCAGCGCAGGAACCAATCACATTTATACAGATCACATAATAATGATCCGTATCCACGGGTTTCCCCGGCCCGACCATCTTTTCCCACCAGCCGCGCTTTGACGTGATGGGGTTAATGCCGCGCACATAATGATCGCCGGTCAGGGCATGGCAGACAAGTACCACATTGCTCTTGTCATCATTCAGCTTTCCCCAGCATTTATAGGCCATATCGAAAGGGCCTATCTCCTCGCCGGAGTCAAGACGCAACGGATTATCCCGCCCAAGTGTGACCACTTCGGCAAAGCTGTTTTCTTCCATTTCCGTGCGCGCTTCCTTATTCATAAAAAACAACATAATCATTATCTGACAAAAGAACAGTTGAAATTTGCTTCAGATGAATATAATGCGGGAGGAGAAGTATAATAGGGAAAGAGCATGAGTGGACTGGAACCACGTCCGTGGATAAGAAATATTGACATCTATGTGGGCGGCAAATCTCAGGTGGCGGGTACCGGCGAAGTGGTCAAACTTTCGTCAAATGAAAGCGCCTTGGGATCAAGCCCAATGGCCGTAGAGGCCTATCTTGCAGAAGCAGACAAGCTGCATCGCTACCCCGACGCCGCCTACCATGACCTGCGGGCCGCATTATCCGAAAAATATGACATCGAAGCCGCCCGGATTATCTGCGGTATAGGTTCGGACGAAATCCTTAAACTTGCCTGCCGAGCTTATCTTGCGCCGGGTGATGAGGTGATCTTCAGCAAGCATAGCTTCATGATGTATCCCATTGCCGCAACAACCTTTGGTGGCGTGCCGGTAGAAGTGGATGATACGGACTATGTCGCCAATGTGGATAATATCCTCAGCGCTATAACTGATCGGACCCGGATTATATTTCTGGCTAATCCCAACAACCCGACGGGAACCTATATTTCCGTAAGCGAAGTGGAACGCCTGTGGCAGAGTATCCCGGACAATGTCCTGCTGGTGCTTGATAGTGCTTACGGCGAATTTGTCGAGCAAGATGATTATCAGGCGGGAATAGAACTGGTTCAAAAATCAAGCAATGTCCTGATGACCCGCACCTTTTCCAAGCTGTATGGTCTGGCGGCATTGCGTCTGGGCTGGGGCTATGCCTGTGCGGAAGTTGCCACGACACTGGATAGTATCCGCGATCCTTTCAATGTGCCCTCAGCCACACAGGTGGCCGGTGTAGCTGCGCTGAAAGATGTTGAGTTTGAGAAAAAAGCCAAGGCCCATAACATAAAATGGCTGGATTATTTACGGATAGAACTGGAGAATATGGGACTAGAACCCATACCTAGCGTTGCCAATTTTATCCTGATCCGCTTTCCCAGCAACAAGGGTAAATCTGCCGAAGCCGCCAATGATTTTCTACTGGGCAAAGGCTTTATCCTACGTTGGTTACCAAACAGCGGCCTTGGTCACTGCCTGCGCCTGACGGTGGGAACTGAAGAACAAAACCAGCAGGTGATCCGCCTGCTTAAAGAATTTATGGGACAATAGATATGGCGGCATTTGAGCAAATTACCATTATCGGCATGGGTCTGATCGGCTCCTCGATCGCGCGGGCCATTGTGGAAAATAAAGTGACCAGCAGGCTGGTTGGCTGTGATAACAACGACGACCACATTGCGGATGTTGTACGTCTTAAGCTGGTTGATGACATAACATCTGATCTGGCAAAAGCCGTCATAGGTGCCGACCTTATCATTCTGGCAACCCCCGTTGGCACTTATGGTGATATCGGTAAGGTTATATGTCCGCAAATGAAACCTGGTGCCATATTAACTGAT
>JAGLJX010000310.1 GCA_023142175.1 Emcibacter sp. | reverse complement strand
GAATTCTGCAAAGCGAAACCGAACTGAATTCCGAGGAACCCAAAAGACATATTCCAGATTTGCCAAAAACTTAATCGAGGTTTAGTTGTCATATTAGTTACTCCCAAAATATTACCTATCTTTTTAATTAATATAATAATAGAAGCCTGTTACGGATGAACACAAGCTCCCACATACGTATTCATCACAAAAACACACCTATTTGAGAAGTTTACCTGCTGTAAGGCCGACAAACAGCGCCTGCTTCTGAGCTACATGAAATTTATAGAGAGGCTTTTGCCGCCTGTTCTATAACAACGGTTTTTATAGTGTCAGCGGTGTCGTCGTCCAATATGTAGCTCTGTGAGGTGCAGCTGATCGCCCCGGCGCATCTGCCATCCACACCGAACACCGGCGCCGCAATACAGACCAGCCCCCGGGTGATTTCCTCGTTATCAATGGCAAAGCCCTGCGCACGAACTTTTTGACATTCTGCTTTTAGCATAGCGCGGTCAGTTATAGTCTTATCCGTGAATGCGGTAAGTTTAGCGTCATGGATAGCCGTATCACCGTAGGCCAGTAAAATTTTGCCCATGGCCGTCGCATGCAGTGGAAAGGCCTTGCCAATTTCTGAATGCAACCGAATTCCAAAATCACTGCCCTCAACCTTATCAATATAGACGCCCTCAGTGCCGTTTAAGATACCAAGGGTAGCCACCTGACCCGTAATTTTCTGCAAATTCTCAAGGTGGGGCCGTACTATGGTGCGTATATCATATCCCGCCGTAACTCCCGCGCCAAGACGGGCGAGTAACAGACCGCAACGGTAGGATTTTGTCGGTATGTCGAAGATTAAGGCTCCAATTTCAACCATTTCCTTAAGCAGTCTATGAGCAGAGGCTTTCGGTAGCCCGGTCAGGCGCACAATCTCAGCGTAAGACAAGCCCTGCAAGCCGGAGCCGCTCACATGAGATAAAATAGTGAATGCTTTTGTCACAGATGCCATGAAGAGATTCCCTTAAGAAACACTTGACTCTGATGGAGGTCAAGCATATTAATATCCATTATGTAAACTTAGTTCCAAATATGAAACTAATCAAGCGTTATTTAAAGAAATCCAACAGGGAAACTGAAATGACCTCAGAAATATCTACCCTCTTAGAGACAACTCCGGTTGTGCCTTTGATTCAGGCCAACGATCCCGCAGAAGCCGTTAAGATCGCCCGTGCTCTTGCTAAGGGTGGCTTGAAAGTAGTTGAGGTTGTCCTGCGCACCCCAGCAGCCCTCGAATGTCTACGGGCTATCGCCGCTGAGGTGAATGAGGTTATCGCAGGGGCGGGAACTGTTCTAACTGCCACACAGGCCGAAGCTGTGGTAGAAGCCGGGGCAAAATTCATTGTTTCCCCCGGACTTGATGAGGGCGTCGTTGCCGTCGCCAAGGACTCTAACCTTCCTATATATGCGGGCGTTTCAACAGCAACGGAAGTCCAGCGCGCTCATAACCTAGGCCTGACGGCGGTCAAATTTTTCCCCGCGTCTCTGGCGGGTGGCATCCCCATGCTTAAGGCACTGTCATCCGTATTCCGTGATATGCGCTTCATGCCAACGGGCGGCGTATCGGCGGCGAACCTGCCCGATTTTCTGGCTGTGCCATCCGTCCTTGCCTGTGGTGGTAGCTGGATCACACCGGCAGGTGCCATTGCTGCAGGTAATTACGATGCCGTAACAAAATTGGCCCATGAGGCCGCAAATATTGCACAAAAAGCAAGATCCAAATAACCATTTTTTTAAGATAAGGAACCACTCATGGCCGATTTTATTACCCTTGGCGAAATTATGTTACGCCTGAAAACCACTGCCCATGAACGCTTTTTCCAAAGCCCTGCCCTTGAAGCCACCTTTGGCGGCGGCGAAGCCAATGTGGCGGTGGCGTTGGCAAATTATGGCCTTGATGCCGCCTTTGTCACCGCCCTGCCCGACAATGACATCGGTGAAGCCTGTATCCGCGAGATACGCAGCTTTGGCGTTGATACCAGCATGATCCGCCGTTCCGGCGACCGGGTCGGTATTTATTTTCTGGAAACCGGATCTAATCAGCGCCCTAGTAAAGTGATTTATGACCGCGCAGAAAGCTCTATCGCCCAATGTGGAGCGGGGGATTTTAACTGGGATGAAATTTATAAAGGCGCCAAATGGCTTCATATTACCGGCATTACACCAGCGCTTAGCCAAAGTGCGGCCGATATGTCTCTGGAAGCGGTGAAGGCCGCCAAGGAACATGGGGTTACGGTATCCTGTGACTTTAATTTCCGTGGCAAATTATGGAAATACGGCAAGACGGCCCCTGAAGTTATGAACGAGCTGGTGAAATATGTCGATGTGGGCATCGCTAATGAAGAAGACTGCCAGAAATCCCTGAATATTTCCGCCGATGTTGACGTGGAAATCGGCGAACTGGATACGGCTAAATATGAAGCCTTATCGAAACGCATGATGGAGATATTCCCCAATCTTTCCGTAATGGCGATTACCTTGCGGGAAAGCCATAGTGCGGACCGTAACGGCTGGTCTGCCTGCCTGCGTGATGAAAATGGTTTTCATCTGTCAAAACATTATCAGCTAACCGATATTGTGGATCGGGTAGGCGGCGGTGACAGTTTTGCCTCTGGACTGATTGCGGGATTAAATCTCTATTCTGACCGCGCAGATTCCCTGAATTTCGCCGTGGCTGCAAGTGCGCTGAAACACACAATCTCCGGTGACTTTAACCGGGTCAGCCGTGATGAAGTGGTAAAACTTATGCAGGGGGACGGCTCAGGCCGCGTCCAACGCTAGATGTCGAAGCCCTGACGATCAATTGATAATTCAAAATTGATTGCTCAGGGTTATCCTCGCCACGGATCATCATCAAAAGCTGCTGCATGGCCATATGACCCATGCCGCGCATGGGCTGATGGATGGTGGTCAGGGAGGGCCATAATTGTCGGGCGAGCGGGACATCATCGAACCCCGCAACCGACAGATCATCGGGTATCTTCATACCCTTTTCAAAGGCCGCATGAATGACTCCTGCCGCCATATTATCATTACAGGCAAAAATAGCCGTTGGCGGATTTTCCCCTGCAAACAATTTTTCCGCTGCTGCTTTACCACTGTCAAAGCTGAAATCACCGTCTGTCACTAACGCAGGGTCAAATCTAATTCCGGCGTCTTCCAGGGATGATTTATAGCTTTCATAACGCCAGCGGCTGGCCCCATGAGCCATCGGCCCCTTGATAAAACCGATGCGCTTATGTCCAAGATCCAACAGATGCTGCATCATTGCCCCAGCGGCTTGTTTTTCATCTATGGACACTGTCGAACCCACATCACTATCCATGGGTGATAGACGCACGTAAGGTATATTTTCCCCATCCAATTGATGCAAAAGCCTAACATTATCCGATATTGGCGGAGTTAAAATCAGCCCATCAACACGGGACTGCTTAAGGAAACCGCGCACATCTTCGGGGACGTCATCCTCTGCTGTCTCGCACGGATGCAGCACCAGACCATAATGGGCCATATTACCCGCTTTCAATGCACCATTCTGAACTTCAAAAAGATAGGCCGGAGAAACATTGCCGTATAACAGCCCGATCAGATATGACCTGTTCCCCGCGAGAGAGCGGGCAGAGGCATTGGGGCGGTAGTTCATTGCTTTGATGGCTTCGAGGACTTTTTCTTGTGT
>JAGLJX010000031.1 GCA_023142175.1 Emcibacter sp. | reverse complement strand
TCAACAATGGAAAAATGGGTGGTTGATGGCAATTCCGGCGTCATGCCCAAACTATAAGCCACATGACTATTTCCCGGCGGCGTGCCGGCAACGGCCTTACCCATAGATTTCGTCAGATCGATTTCACCAGCCCGTTCAGCGAGATAAGTCGGGTCAGTGAACATTTGCAGCGGTATCGTAACATAATCACCATCAGCCATATACATATCCCGGTCAGCATAGCCTAATCGTTCCGCTTCCAGAATGATATGAGCGGCAGCTTCTGAATTCGGCTTCATGGACTTAAGGTCAAACGACTGTAAAACCCCCAGAATGGACGTTATGGCCCCACCCCCGGACGATGGCGGCGACATACCGCAAACGGTCCATACTCGGTAAGGCCCACAAATGGCCTCACGTTTTTTCGGGCTATAATTCGCCATATCTGCCAGCGTCAATTTACCGGGATTAAAGGCTGATCCCTGTACTGCCGCGACTATTTTCTCCGCCAATTCGCCCTTATAAAAACCGTCCAGTTCTTTTTCTGCGATAAGCTTCAGGCTTTTGGCATATTCGGGATTTTTCAGCACATATCCTACGGGCCACGCCTGCCCCAAAGCGTTAAAGAAGTATTCCTTTGCTGCCTTTAGTCTTGGCAATAGTTTATCCCGCTCAATTAAATAATGTAGCCGTGGGGAAACCTTAAAGCCATCTTCCGCCAGCCGTACCGCTGGAATAAACAGGTCTTTCCATGCCAGCTTGCCGTGTTCCTTATGCGCCATATACATCATGGCAACCACGCTTGGCGTACCCACGGAACGCCCCCCCAGCACGGCATCATAAAAGCCTTTTTTCTGCGCGATCACATCCATGAACATATCAGCCGTAGCCGCCGCCGGTGCCATCTCCCGACCATCATAGGCTATCACCCGCTTATTCTTAGGGGCCGAGGCGTCATAATGCATCAGGAATGCCCCACCACCAATGCCCGAAGACTGTGGCTCCACAAGGCCTAATACAAGCTCTACCGCGATGGCTGCATCGACCGCACTTCCGCCCGCCTTTAAAATCTCCATCCCGGCCCTTGCAGCATGGGGGTTAGCCGCGACAACCATTTGTTTTGGCGCGCCATAAACATTACTAACCGCAAGGAGGCTTAGGGTTATGAGCAGGTAAAAATTTCTAAAAAAATAAGTCATCATAATAAGAAAATCTCTAAAATTTATTCATTTGAGGAATAGAATTTGTCCAAACGGCTTTGAGTGCGCTTTATGGTTTCGCGCACTATCGTCCGAAAATCGGCAGTTTCATTTATAAGAGTGGAATCGGCATCACCGCGTACACCCAAATCAAAATTCAAATCATGTAGCAGGCTGATCAGTCGCGAATGATATAGCTGCACCGTCCGCCACTGAGCGCTTTTCTCTTCCGGTTTCACCCCGCCTTGTTCCAAAAGGATAAATTCCGCACCAAGTGTTGCTACAATAGCTTTATACTCTTTAACCGCCTTGCTCAGGGCTTTACGATTGGCATCGATATCTTTGGGGGTCAGCGGCCTTGTTGATGATTCAAACGGTATCCCGTCAAAAATTTCATCAGAATCATCTTCCTGCACATATACCGGCGGAGGTTTTTGCCTTTCTTCCGCCATCTGATCCCATATGTCATCCGCATTCAACGATGGGGAAGCCACCCCGTCTCCACCAGAGCAGGATACTAAAATCAGCACCAGTGTGAGCGACAGTATTTTCTCTAACTTATTCTGTATGCACATGTTTTTATTTTTCTTTCTGTCGCGACATAGGCTTCCTATCACTTGGTTGAGGCGAGTGTATGTCATGATTGTGATAAGAACAAGACTGGGTCTGAACGAATTTGGCCGAATTTTACAAAAAAATCATATCTTCTGAGAAAAGCTCTTGCAATCCCTCCCCGATGACAGTAGCTTGCGCGCCACAGGACAGGTAAAAATAACCTGTCATTAATGGTATCAAGCGCTCGTAGCTCAGCTGGATAGAGCACTAGACTACGAATCTAGGGGTCGGGAGTTCGAATCTTCCCGAGCGCACCATTACTTTCAATGACTTAAGCAGTTTCTGCTCAAGTCTTTTTCTTTTTCAGCTACTGTAAAACAAGATCCCTTATATTTATTTTGGTAAATTTAAATGGTCAAAATATTCTTTACTGGATTATCAAATGGCTGGACTTCCCCTCTCCAGCAATGGAAATGATGTTGATAAAATCATTTTTGGTGGGTTTTATAAATTCCCCAAGATCAGCTAACCAGTACGCCCACTTAAATAGAATTAAATAACCTAGAATTGCAAACTCTTGAGAATATTGAGATTAATTTTATCCATATCCAGATCTTATGCCTTTATTCCCTCAGTTAAAACTAACGCCATAATAATCAGAATTTTTTGCTGGTGTGAAACAGCACGGCAAAATCATTCAGGTCGGCTCTGTGCCCTGCGTTAAAGCGGCTGATCAGATTTGCGCTCATGGCCCAGGGGCCTTTCTGAAGATGATATCCGGCTTCCAGTGAAATTTCACGGCCCGTAGGGCTCATGTTCATCTGCTGAAAAGCAAAGGCCGGCGCATCTGTAACAAGGTCAAAATGAGTGGCTGTTGCAACCATCACATTGGCATTCTCAACCCTAAGTGGTTGCGAGATATTAAAGCCAATACGGTCACCTTTGGTGAAAAGCTCATGAGCGGTAAGTGTCGCGGACCACTGGCTGCTCATGAAGCGATTAAAGCCATTAAACAATGAGGCCTGACTTGTGGTTACATCGCTCAGACCACCCATGGCCTGTGCGTTTAACGTCCAGTTTCTGCCAAAGGCCGTGCCTAGTCTCATCCCACCCTTAAGCGATAATGTGCCGGTGACGGTTTGATCGGCAAGGGCGAACCCCGCCGTCGAGCGCGAGCCAAAAACGGCGTTTTTCTCTAGCAATGCGCCAAGACCCATGGATATCTGCCCATCTTCAAACAGATGCGTCATGCGGGTTTCAATGCCGTAACGGGCCAGATCATCCTGAAAAACCGCAAGCGCATTGTAATGCTGCCCCTTATTATCCCCGGCCATGAGGCCAATGGAGAGAATATTTTGAGAATCCAGTGCCAGCCCGCTCGCCATGAAGAAATTATCAGCATTGCCGCCGATATTATGCCGGTGACCGGCAATGAATAAATCGCGGTCTGTCGCGGTTGCGCTATCCACCAGATCCAATGCGCTGTTGAGGCCGTAACCCTGCCCCATAACCCAACGGCTGTCTTTATCTATATCGTCGGAAAAATACCATGTGCGGAGTTTTTGCCGCCGGGAATTTTTCTCCATGTCGGACAGAGAACTGTGGGGCAGATCCTGACTGAGCCTGCTGTCCTCCAAAACCATATTTACCCTGAGTGCTGAATTGACTTGTAGGTCGCTGTGCATCCGCGAGCGTCGCATATCAAGTATACCGTCAAAATTCAGACCCGTTGACGTCGTCAGAACGGCTGAACTTGCGTCAATATAATA
>JAGLJX010000309.1 GCA_023142175.1 Emcibacter sp. | reverse complement strand
ACACCCGCTTTTTGGGCCACATCTTCGAGGCGAATGTTACGCATATATGTTTTTGCCCTTATCCTAGTGAGAATGTCGCGGTGTCTTTTTTACAATGTCCCGATACTCAACCATATCCTCAAACACAGCGCCCTTGTCCAACCCCGAAACCTTGTCCCGATATTCCTGCTGCCACCATGTTTGTGCCTCAGGAATTTCATAGGGCGGCTCAGTGCGACGGGCTTCCATTTCACTGTCTGACAGCAAGATGTTAACCGTGCGATTATTCAGGTCTACACTGATTTTATCACCGGATTTTAGCAACCCCAAGCCGCCACCCACGGCCGCTTCCGGCGATATATTCAGGATGGATGGCGCGGAAGATGTACCGCTTTGACGACCATCGCCCATGGTCGGCAGATCAGCAATGCCACGCTTCAGCAAATATGCCGGCGCCTGCATATTCACCACCTCTGCGGAGCCGGGATAGCCCACTGGCCCCGCACCCCGCATAACCAGAATACTGTTTTCGGTGATGTTTAAGGCCGGGTCTTCGATGGTGCTGTGATATTGCTCGGGGCCATCAAAAACCACAGCCTTCGCCACAAAGGCATTGGGATGTTCAGGATCAGACAAATACCGCGCCCGAAAATCATCACTGATGGCGGAAACTTTCATCAGGGCAGATGTGAACATATTACCCGATAGCACCATGAAGCCTGCGTTTTGTGCCAATGGGCTAGCCGTCGTTTTAATGACGTCAGTGTTTATAACCACCTTGTTCGCACAATTTTCACCAATGGTTTTACCATTTGCCGTCATGGCCCCCTCGCGAATATATCCGCCCTTCATCAGCTCACTCAATACAGCGGGAACCCCGCCTGCCCGGTGGAAATCTTCCGACAGATATTCGCCCACAGGCTGACAATTGACGATCTGCGGCACCGGATGACCGATGTCCTGCCAGTCATCCATGCTCACTTCAACCCCTGCATGGGCCGCTATGGCATTGATATGAACCGGCGCATTGGTGGAACCGCCCACCGCACCACAGGTAATAATCGCATTTTCAATGGCATCACGGGTGATAATATCCGATGGTTTCAGATCCTCCCATACCATATCCACGATGCGGCGTCCGGTAGCATAGGCCATCTGCTGACGCTCGCGGTAGGGGGCGGGAATAGAGGCATTACCCGGCAGGCTCATGCCCAAAGCCTCAGCAATGCAATTCATCGACAGCGCCGTGCCCATGGTGTTGCAATGTCCGGCGGAGGGCGCGCTTTCCGCCGCCATATTCATAAATTCCTGATAGTCAATCTCGCCCTTTGCCAGCTTTTGCCGCGCTTCCCAGATAACAGAACCGGAGCCCACACATTGGCCCAGATAATTACCATTGAGCATAGGGCCGACCGACAGCGCAATAGCCGGAAGATCAACACTTGAGGCCGCCATAATTTGAGCCGGCGTGGTCTTATCACATCCCGTGGTCAGCACGACCCCGTCAATGGGGTAGCCATGCAAAATCTCAGTCAAACTGATGCATTGCAGATTGCGGTCAATGGCGGCGGTGGGCCGGCGTCCGGTTTCCTGAATGGGATGAATGGGAAATTCCAGCGGGATTCCGCCGCCGTCACGGATACCATCTTTTACACGATCCGCCAGAACCATATGATGACGATTACAAGGCGCAAGATCAGAGCCGGTCTGGGCTATGCCAATGATGGGCCTGTTAGATTGCAATTCTTCTGCGGTCAGACCAAAGTTCAAATAACGCTCCAGATACAGCGCCGTCATACCGGGGTCTGATGGGTCATTAAACCACTCACGGCTTCTTAAATCTTCTTCGGATATTTTTTTCTTATTGGTCATACATCGTCACCTTAACAGATCATCAGCAAAAAAATCCATTTTTCTGCGCAGAATTTACCCAGAGAATAAACATATATTGACAGCGCTGTCAATTTGTGTTTATTTTTATTCGAAATGGAAAATCTATGAAAACAGAATTGAAATATGTCGTGCCGATACAGAATACACTCGGCGAGGGTGTGTTATGGGACAAGCGAAGTGGCGCCTTTTGGTGGACGGACATTCAGAATTGCAAGCTGTATCGCTTCACGCTGAAGAATGAGAAACTTGCTAGATTTCAAACACCCGAACGCTTGTGCGCATTCGGTTTCACGGACGAAGAAGGTCTGTTAATCGCTGCCTTTGAGAGCGGCTTTGCCTATTTCCGACCGGAAACAGGTGACGTTCGCTGGATTGCCAAACCTTTTGAAGATATCGAAGGTCTGCGGTTTAATGATGGGCGTGTTGATCCGGCGGGGCGGTTCTGGTGCGGGACTATGGCCGAAGACGGCAAGACGGAAACCATTGAGAAGAGCAAGCTTTATTGCCTCAATGAAAGTTTGCAGGTTTCCGAGCATATTTCCAATATTCATATTGCCAATAGCCTGTGCTGGAGCCCCGATGGTAAAAATATGTATTTTACAGATTCACCCAAACAGAAAATCCACCGCTATGATTTTGACATGGTAGCAGGTACTTGTTCCAAGCCGGAGGTATTTGCCACAACTAATGGCACCACGGCCCCGGACGGGTCAGTAACCGATGCAAAAGGCTTTCTGTGGAATGCCCAGTGGGACGGTGCTCAGGTAGTGCGCTATGCACCGGACGGCACTATTGATTTCATCCTTAAAATGCCTGTCACCCAACCAACCTGTGTTGCGTTCGGTGGCCCCGACCTTGATCTTCTATGTGTTACCACGGCACAGGAAAATCTGGGCGATGATGCCCTGAAGGATCAGCCACAGGCCGGTAATCTATTCATTTATCAGGTGGGAGCAAACGGCCTTCCGGCGCCTTTATTCAAGGGCAGCTTATCTTGAATACAATTGACCATAGCAATTTTGGCCGTTTTTGCGGCGATCAGATGGCAAAGCTTTTCCGCCTGAAAAACATCAACGGCATTGAATTGGCGGTAACCGATCTCGGTGCCATCATAACGGAGCTTCACACCCCTGATCGGCACGGAAAACATGGTAATATTGTATTGGGTTATGATACCGCAGATGCCTATTATCAGGACACATCACATATGGGGGCTGTTGCCGGAAGATATGCAGGCCGCATTGCCAACGGCCGGTGCACCCTCAAGGGCGTACAGTTAAACCTCAGCCAGAACCACGGCAAAACACACCTGCATGGTGGGCATTTCGGCTTTAATAAAAAACTATGGCAAGCAGAGGCCTTCACCGGCAAAGACCATAGCGGGGTAAAGTTTAACGTGGTCAGCCCTGACGGTGACGAAGGCTATCCCGGAGAGCTTGAGGTTACCGTAACCTATAAACTATATGACGATGACAGCCTTCATGTCAGCTTTCGGGCCACCACAAGTAAAACCACATTTATCAACCTGACCCAACATAGTTATTTTAATCTTTCTGCCAATGCCGCATCCCCTGTTGATGATCATTTTCTCACCATACCCGCAGAGCAGGTTCTGGAATGTGATAAAGACCTGATCCCCACAGGGGAATTTAACGATGTGCAAAATACAAATTTGGATTTCCGCACAGCCCGAAAAATTGTGGGACAATATGACCCCACATATATTTTATCTGAACAACCGTCTGAAAAAATACAATTGGCCGCCTGTCTTAGCCATCCCCCTTCTGGTCGAACGATGGAAGTCATGACCGATCAGCCTGCGCTACAGCTCTATACGGCTTATAATTTAACCAATGAGATTATGGGTAAAGGTGGCGTTCATTATGGGCCGCATCAGGCAGTTTGTCTGGAAACCCAGAATTTTCCTGACGCCCCTAATCATCCAAATTTCCCATCAGCAATTTTAGAAACCGGGGATATTTTTTTCAGTCAGACAATTTTCCGCTTTGGCTGCACCACCAACACTGAAGGATCATCATGAGCAATATTCTCGAAAATAAAACCATATTGGTTACCGGTTCCTCCTCCGGCATTGGTTACGCTATCGCCAAAGCGGCTCTTGCCGCAGGGGCAAATGTTATGCTTCACGGCTCCGGTGCAGACAAATTAAAAGAGGTCGCCGTTGATCTGGGCGACAAGACCCGTTGGATTGCCGCCGATTTATCTGATCCCAAGGCACCAGAAGAAATGGTTCAGGCCTGTCTTGATGCCTTTGGCGGAATTGACGGGCTGGTCAATAATGCAGGCATTTTTCCACGCAGCACAATCGACACCGCCGAAGATGGCGATTTTGACCGTATTTTTCATATTAACACCCGCGCTCCTTTGATGTTAGCCAAGCATTTTGTGGCAAATTGCCGTACCCGCAAGGCTCCCGGTTCTATCGTCAATATTGGATCCATAAATGCTTGGTGCGGTGGTAATGACCTGCTGGTTTATTCCATGTCAAAAGGCGCCCTGATGACCATGACCCGTAATCTGGGTGATGCACTATCAGAGGAAAATATCCGCATTAACCAGCTCAATGTGGGCTGGACGTTAACTGATGGCGAAAAGGCCATGCAAAAATCGCTCGGCGCGCCCGATGACTGGCATGAAAATATCCCCTCCATTGCGGCCCCCAGTGGGCAATTATTACAACCCCATGAGATTGCCAATCATGTCACTTTCTGGCTGTCTGATTTATCGGCACCTGTCACGGGTTCGGTTTATGAAATTGAACAATATCCGGTTATTGGCCGCAATAAAATTGCCGGATAAGAAAATATCTAATAGAAATTACCGTGGATGCGGGCAGCCGCCCCGACAAGGGCCGGTTGCTTTTCCATAATTTGCAGGGTTGGAATATCCTTCACATAGGATAGCCGGCCTTTGTTCCCAAAGCGTTCGCGAAAAGGGCTGTCCAGAAAAAATTCCTGAATTCTGGGCAAGATACCCCCCGCCAGATAAACCCCGCCGGTGGCATTGAATGTCATCGCCATATCGCCCGCAAATGAGCCAAGGATGCTACAGAAAATATTTACGACCTGACCGCAGTTACCCTCCGGATTTTCAATGGCGCGTTTGGTGATTACGGACGGCGTTAACATTTCCACTTCCTCGCCACGCAGGGTTGCTAATGCCTGATGCAGGGTCGTGAACCCCTGTCCCGAAATCACCCTTTCCACTGAAACGCGGGGGTATTTATATTTGACGGTTTTGAGTATCTGACGTTCAAGATCATCGGCAGGGGAGAAACCCACATGGCCGCCCTCGCTGGTAAGAACTTTCCAGCCATCACCAATAGGGGTAATCGCGGCGACACCGATGCCTGTACCGGGGCCAATAACTATCTTATTGCCACCCGCCTTCATCTCACCCGATCCAATTTTTAACAGATCATTGCTATCTATATAGGGCAAGGCACTTGCAATGGCTTCAAAATCATTAAGGACCGTTACCTGCTCCATACCAAGATCATTGGCGAGAGATGAGCGATTGAAAGTCCATGGGCAATTGGTCAATTTAACCAGATCACTGACAACCGGGCCAGCCACAGCTATAGACGCGACTTTTGGAAGCGGGCCTGAAATATCCCCAAGGTAGCCTGAAACCGCAGACTGCAAACTGTCATAATCAGCCGTGGGGACAATTTTCAAACGCTCCAGTGTAATTCTACTTCCAGCCTGAGCAATGGCGAAACGGGCATTGGTCCCGCCAATATCCGCCACAAGTATGAGCGTATCGTGATTCATTATTTTTTATCCCAATCCCTAGGCTTACGACCTATTCACACACAACTTACCAGACATGACAGCAAGTTCAATCATATCCTGAAGAAAGCTGTCAC
>JAGLJX010000308.1 GCA_023142175.1 Emcibacter sp. | reverse complement strand
CTGCAACAATTACTTCACGCGCAGGGAAGAAAGATACTATGTATTGATAAAGACGGTATGCTGTGTCCCGAAGAAAAATTGATCGCATTGGATATTTGTAATGCCACGATGGTTGACGATTTTTTACAGCAATATCCCATAGAGAGAATATTTTACCTAGCTGCCTATCATCACAGTGCGGAACAGCAGGATGCAAACCATATTGACACCTTAAAAATGTCAATGGATATTCATGTTTATGCGCTGGAGAATTTTCTGTCTGCCATAAAAAAATATCGTCCGGAAGCCAAGATTTTTTACGCTGCATCCTCACATCTTTTTTCAGGGCTTGATGGGGGGGAATTTTTGATTGATGAAAATACGCCGTTGTCGCCTAAAGGATGGTACGCGATTTCTAAGGCCGCGGGTGTGGAGCTGATCAGAGCTGCGCGGGCAGACGGTCTGTACGCCGTTGCAGGGTTTCTATTTAACCATGAAAGCGTACGCCGGCCAAGGTTCTTCCTGACCAGTAAGCTGACGCACGGGGCCCTTGACGCCATGCTGGACAACAAAAACAGGATCGAACTGTTGGATGTTGATGCTCAGGTAGATTGGGGCTATGCGCCAGACTATGTGAGGGCGATGCACCTGTCTCTGGAATATTCTGTGCCGCAGGATTATGTCATTGCCACGGGAAAACTTCATAGTATTGCGGACTATGCTGGCCAAGTTTTTGGACTTCTGGGGCTGAATTGGCGCGAGTTTGTAACCGTTAACGCAAATACTGCTCGGAAAGTAGGAGGTGCGGCAACCCTTGTTGGTAATAGTGACCTACTGATGACATCAACCGGATGGACGCCAGAACTTAATTTTGAGAGTATGGTAGCACGTATCTTGATCGATACTGCTAAGGAAAGAAATATCCAGATAGAAGATAAAATGAAAGGGATTCAATATGCTTCCTGAGAAAAATAAATTTGTTTATGAATTAGCTATGGACGTATTAGATGGTGCGGATGCGACCGTTCCAGAAATTCCCGGATTTTCAGAACGCATTGTTGAAGTTCCTAAGGCGGCCCAGTGGTTGAAGCAATTTTCGTCTCAGGATAGCTGCAATATTCTGGATATTGGCTATACAATGTCGAGCCTCGATTGGCTGGGGTTGCTATTGAAATTGAATGAGCAGGATAATTGCACTGTCAATGCTATGGATATCATCAAACCCGCACGGGTTCAGTCGCGATATCCAGAGGCTTGGCTGGATGCTATTTTTAAGGTTCCGGTGGAAATAGGCGACATTCGTGATATGACGATGCAGGAGGGCCATTTTGATGTGGTTACTTGCATTTCCACCATTGAGCACATCGGCTTTGACGAGGCGGAGGAAGAAGATACAGGAACCGCTTTCAAGCGCAGTGAAGATGAAACAGTAGTGCGGCTGAATCGCGCCGATGATGTTGATGCCAGCGTTTTGGCACAATTCCGCAAGGCCTTAAAATCCGGCGGTCATGTTATCATCACCACCCCGATGGGGAAGGGCGGCGCAGTCCTGCTGAAAGACAGTCTGGGCTTATTCACCCGTCAATGGGAATATGAAACCGATAGCTGGAATAACTTGGTACATCAAGAGGGCTTTGAGGTCGTTGAACAGAGTTTTTATGGCCTTGAAGACGATGGGGTATGGCACAAGGTGAACAAACCAAGTGATCTCAGCGGAAAAACCAGTGAACTAAAGCCCCATGCTTATGGCTGTGCCTTCGCTGTTCTTAAAAAGATTTGAATCGAGAAAATAATGACCAAAGTTGCATTGATTACAGGTATTACCGGCCAGGATGGTACTTTTCTGGCGCAGTTACTTCTTGAAAAAGGTTATATAGTACATGGTGTCCGGCGGCGTGCGTCCTTCTATAATACCAAACGCATTGATCATATGCTGGAACCGTCATATCCGGGCAGTGAGCGATTTTTCCTCCATTACGGCGATATGTCAGATTCCACTAACCTCATTCGCCTGCTACAGGAAAATCAGCCGGATGAGATATATAACCTTGCGGCGCAGAGCCATGTGCATATCAGCTTTGATTGCCCGGAATATACCGCAGATGTTGATGGGATAGGGACATTACGCCTGCTTGAGGCCATCAGAATCCTCAATATGCAGGAAAAGACCCGCTTTTATCAGGCATCAACGTCCGAACTTTATGGGCGTTCATTGCCGCCACAAAATGAAGATACACCATTTCGCCCCTGTAGCCCCTATGCGACAGCTAAGCTTTATGCCTATTGGACCGTGATCAACTTCAGAGAAGCTTATAATATATTTGCCTGT
>JAGLJX010000307.1 GCA_023142175.1 Emcibacter sp. | reverse complement strand
GCCTGTAACGGTATTCTGTTTAACCATGAAAGTGCCATTCGCGGCGAAGCCTTTGTAACCCGTAAAATCACCAGAGCGGTTTCGGCGATTGTTGCCGGAAAACAGGATGGATTACGTCTGGGTAATTTGAATGCCCTGCGGGACTGGGGCCATGCCAAGGATTTCGTAGAAGGTATGTGGCGGATGCTGCAACAGGATGAGCCCAAGGATTATGTTCTGGCAACCGGACGGGCGATTTCAGTTCGTGAGTTTACGGAAATTGCTTTCGGATTGGTGGGAATTCCGCTTATCTGGAAAGGTGAGGGACTGGAAGAAATAGGCTATCACGCCCAGAGCAATAAACCGCTTGTTTCCGTTGATCCAGTATATTTCCGCCCCAGCGAAGTTCATAGTTTGCTGGGGGATGCCACCAGAGCCCATGAAGAACTGGGCTGGAAACTCGAACATACATTGGAAGACCTGATCAGGGAAATGCTAGAAGCGGATTTGAAGCCGGTGGGTATGTCACATATGCTGAAAGAGGAATAAAAAACAATGTCAGATAAAAAAATATCGGTTGTTGTTTGTGCCCGTAATGAAGAAAGCCGAATTGAAAAGGCCCTGAAATCCATAAAAGCTGCTAACCCCCATGAAATAGTCGTCGTGGACGGCAATTCACAAGACCGGACGGTCGAAATCGCGCGCAAATACACCGATAAGGTCATTGTTTCAATGGCGGGTAGCCTGACGGCGGATCGGCAGGTCGGCATAGATGCCGCGACCTGTGATTATATCGCGATGATTGATGCTGATCATCGTATCAAACCGGATACCCTGACCAGTCTGCAGAAGGATCTGGATGAATTTAATTTTGATGTGGTTCAGTCTAAACTGGGCATTGAAGAAAACAGCTTCTGGACATCGGCAGAAAATCAGGCATTTGATATTTTTCTCAATTTTTCCGGCCAAAAAACAATGATCGGAACTGCGCCGGCCATGTATAGAAAATCACTCTTCAGCGTCCATAAATTTGATGCGGATATAACCCGCAATAAAGATGATGCGGATTTTTTCTACCGCCTGTCAAAACATCCGGAATTTACCTTTGGAACCGGAAATACATATGTGTGGCAGGAGCATCACGCTTCTTTTGTCGATTATGTCAAAAAATTCTTCTGGTATGGCAAGGGCGACAGCGAGTTTTGCCGAAAGCATAAGAACCGCGCAGCATCTATGGCTTTTCATCTGTTTATCAACTATCCCATATTCAGAAGTATTAAAGCCATTTTAAAAGGCAAGCCAAAGGCCGTTCCATATTTTATATTATGTGGATTAACACGCGGTACATCGATGGTTTTCCACTTGTTAAAATCCCTTGTAGTATGATCCGTTAATACAAAAAAAGCCCGCTATTAAAGCAGGCTTTTTTACGTTGAATCGAAGGATTATTATCCGTTAAATATACTCAGGATAGACTGTGGTGCCTGATTGGCAATAGACAGGGCCTGTATGCCAAGCTGTTGCTTGACCTGAAGGGCCTGAAGATTGGCACTTTCCTTGGCCATATTGGCATCCACAAGGTTACCAATCCCAACTTCAATGGTGTCGGAGATCATGTCGGCAAATACCCGCTGAGATTCCA
>JAGLJX010000306.1 GCA_023142175.1 Emcibacter sp. | reverse complement strand
CGGTCCATACGGCTCGCCAAAACACCAAAGGTTAGAAACCCTATACTGGCCCCGCCAACATAGGCGGCAAGAACCAATTGCGTCTCGCCAATGCCGGTATTAAAGATATGTGGCAAGTTGGGAATTGAAGGCAATACAAGATCAATCCCCGCAAGACCAATTACCGTTCCCGATACAATGAGAAAACAGGCTAATATTCTTGTGGTATATCCGCGCATACTACCCCTATCACAGCCAAAATATTCCTCGCATCAGGCCCAAAAATTAATCAAATGCCTCTTCCCAGTCGCCCTGAGTGGAGGCTTTGGAATATTCTGTGGAACGATTTTCAAAGAAGTTTGCATGCTCTATACCGTTGAGGATTTCATCCATCCACGGCAGCGGATTAATGCCAACAAAATAAACCGGCGACAGGTTTAACTGTGTCAGTCTGCGGTCGGCGATATAGCGGATATATTCTTTGACTTCCTTGGCGGTCAGCCCTTCGATATCGCCCATCTCGAAAGCAAGGTCGATGAAGGCATCTTCGTGCGTAACGATGGTTTTGCACGCCTCGGTTAATTCTTCCTGTAGTTCATCGGTCCATATTTCCGGGTTTTCCTGCACGAAAGTATGAAACAGCTGAATGATGCTGTTGGTATGCAGGGTTTCATCCCGCACCGACCATGTGATAATCTGACCCATGCCCTTCATCTTGTTAAAGCGCGGGAAATTCATCAGGATGGCAAAAGAGGCAAATAGTTGCAGCCCCTCGGTAAAGCCGCCAAATACCGCCAGAGTTTTGGCAATATCAGCCTTTGTATCCACACCCCAAACCTGCATATAGTCATATTTATCCTTCATCTCCTTATATTGGAGGAAGGCCTCATATTCTGATTCGGGAATGCCCAGTGTATCCAGCAAATGACTATAGGCCGCCACATGGATCGTTTCCATATTGGAGAATGCCGCCAGCATCATCTGAACCTCGGTCGGTTTAAAGACCTGAGTATAATGGCGCATATAGCAATTATTCACTTCCACGTCGGCCTGTGTGAAGAAACGAAAAATCTGCATCAACAGATGTTTCTCGCCCTCAGTAACTTTTATATTCCAGTCCTTAACATCATCGGCCATTGGAACTTCTTCCGGCAACCAATGAATACGTTGCTGGGTCAGCCAGGCGTCATAAGCCCAAGGATATTGAAAGGGTTTATAGACTATGCGTTCCTCAAGAAGGGACATGGGGGGGGTGCTACCTTAAGTTAAATACGGGTTAATCATTGACAGGACAGGCATTCTTCATAGTCCATGGCTTCTTGTTTCTGGGCCACCGGCTTGGCCTTAGCCATCGTGTTTACAGCCTTGGCGCTCTCAACAGATTCCGCCCTCTGGATAGATAGGGAACGGCAATAATAAAGGCTTTTGACGCCTTTTTTCCAGGCCTGAAAATGAATCTGATGCAGATCGCGCTTATGCACATCTGCGGGCAGAAATACATTAATCGACTGGGCCTGATCCACCATAGACGCTCGGTCGGCGGCATGTTCAATCACCCAGCGCTGATCCAGCTCAAACGCGGTCTTGAACACGTCCTTCTCAAGGTCATTCAGGAAATCAAGATGCTGAATAGAGCCACCATTAATGGTAATGGACGACCATATTTCATCGGTATTCTTACCCTTTTCCGTAAGCAGGCGGGTTAAAGCGCGGCTACGGACATTAAAGGAACCAGACAGGGTTTTCTGAGTGAAGCTATTGGCGGCAATAGGTTCAATGCCGGGGCTGGCCCCGCCGCAAATAATTGAAATAGACGCGGTCGGTGCAATGGCAGTCTTGTTAGAGAAGCGTTCCTTAATGCCGTAATCATCCGCATCGGGACAAGCGCCTTTTTCCGCAGCCAGTAATTTGGACGCCGCATTAACCCCGTCCTGAATATGCTTGAATATGCGTTTGTTCCAGACCTGAGCCATGACGGATTCAAATGGAATCATCCGGTCCTGCAGGAAGCTGTGGAAACCCATAGCCCCAAGACCCACACTGCGTTCGCGCATAGCGGCATATTTGGCGCGGGCCATGCTATCGGGGGCGCGTTCAATAAAATCTGACAACACATTATCCAGAAAACGCATAACATCGGTTATGAATAGCTCATTATTTTTCCAGTCGTCATATTTTTCCAGATTAATGGACGACAGACAACAGACTGCGGTGCGCTCATTACCCAGGTGATCCATACCTGTGGGCAAAGTAATCTCGCAGCAAAGATTGGAGGTTTTCACATTCAGTCCCGCCAGCTTGTGATGCTCCGGTATCGCATCATTCACATGATCACTGAACAGCATATAGGGTTCGCCGGTTTCAATACGGGCGGTCAGCATCCGTATCCACAGACCGCGCGCGGACAATGTTTTCTGAACCGAATTGTCATGGGGGCTGAGCAGCGCCCATTCTTCGTCATTCTCCACCGCCCGCATGAAGGCGTTGGAAATGGCGATGCCGTGATGAAGGTTGAGTGCTTTACGGTTTGGATCACCGCCGGTCGGGCGGCGAATTTCGATAAATTCCTCGACCTCAGGGTGGCTGATCGGCAGATATACCGCCGCACTGCCGCGCCGGAGCGAGCCTTGGGAAATGGCCAACGTCTGGCTGTCCATAACCCGAATGAATGGGATAATGCCTGATGTCTTGCCGTTGGTGGAAACGCCCTCGCCGATGGAGCGCAGGTTGCCCCAATAGCTTCCGATGCCGCCGCCTTTTGACGCCAGCCACACATTTTCATTCCACAGATTGACAATACCAAGAAGGCTGTCATTGGCTTCATTGAGGAAACAGGAAATGGGCAGGCCACGCTTGGTGCCGCCATTACTTAAAATTGGCGTTGCGGGCATGAACCATAGCTTGCTGATATAATCATACAAACGCTGAGCATGGGCCTGATCATCACTATAATAACCGGCGACGCGGGCAAAAAGATCCTGAAAATCCTCACCGGGCATAAGATAGCGATCTATCAGTGTCGCCTTGCCAAAATCCGTCAACAGATTATCCCGCTCAGGTACGGTTTCAACCTGAGAATGATCCTTTACCTGTACCGCTTCCTTAAATAACGTACCCGTCACTTTGTTTACCTCTCCGCTGATTAAATCAAACGAACCCCTGTTCCAATGAATCAACCCAATATTATACCATATAATCTTCTTGATTTAGACTATATTAGCACAACGTAAAATTATTTTTTTTCGATTGCAGAGGCTTTGCCTGCCCTGAAATTCTAAAACGATACTGTTGATTTACTAGAGCTTTTTTAATCAGTTTTCCCCTAGTACCTTATATAATAACAACAATCCCGCTTCAATCCCCGCTAAGCCTCCCTCGACACAAGATATGGTATTTAGCCCCCAGAGGAATGTCAACAGCTAGTATTTATCCTTTTCCCCTTGACTTTCATAAACCCGTGGGAAACTCCGATTTCAGATCAAATAACAGCTAAAAAAATTAATAAATTAATTACGCCCCATAATTTGCTAAAATCATATGATTCAAACTGCAAAATACAGATCAAAAATTGTCAATTTTGCCACTTTTCATATTCAATTACCTTATTGGCGCGTATATTATAATTTTTTTATTTGCCCCTAACACTATGGAATAAAAGACTTTCTTTCCTTCTTGCTTGTTGCAGTGCAATATATTTTCTCATGATTTGCTTGATTTTGACCATAAGAATCAGTAGAAAATACATGAGTATGTAACATCGCTGCAGTTAATTTTGTAAATCGCATCGCAAACTGCAGAAAATTTGCGTCAGATTATTTTTTGTCCTCACTTGCATTGAGTGAGATAAAATTCTTCGGTTTAGCTACAAGAATAATCACATAATAATATGTGAAAAAACGCCTGAAGAGAGCATCAAATACTGACTTTAAAACAAAAGATTAAAGTCCAGTCTGTCTTAATTATTAGACGGATTGGAATTTTGCGCGAAAAATTTTAGAAGAACTTAAGTCGAGGAGTATTTTCAGGAATGACTAGGCAGGAGCCCTTAAACAAACAAGGTTTACCGTCCCCTCAGGGTCTATATAACCCCGTCAACGAACATGATAACTGCGGTATTGGTCTTGTTGCCAATATCAAAGGTGTGAAAAGTCATGATATTATAGTCAACGGGCTGGAAATCCTGAAAAACCTGACCCATCGCGGTGCTGTGGGGGCCGATCCCCTTTCCGGTGACGGTGCCGGCATCCTGATACA
>JAGLJX010000305.1 GCA_023142175.1 Emcibacter sp. | reverse complement strand
GTCTGGGGCATTATGAATGCCTTTGAGCAGATTGCGCTGACCCATAATTCATCTTTGGCCGTTGTGGCTCCCGGTATAGCAGAAGCCCTGTTTGCCACGGCTATGGGGCTGGTGGCGGCGGTGCCGGCGGTGGTGGCCTATAACAAGATCAGCAATGACCTTGGCCGTTATGCCAACCGTCTGGAGGGATTTGCTGATGAGTTTGGCACAATTCTATCGCGTCAACTGGATGAGGAGCATCATTAATGCTTAACCACGGCGGACATAACTCCACGGGCTTTAAACGCAGGCATAAGCCCATGAGCGAGATTAATGTGACCCCCTTTGTGGATGTAATGCTGGTGTTGCTGGTGGTCTTTATGGTGGCAGCACCGTTGCTCACGGTTGGTATTCCCATTGACCTGCCCAATTCCGCAGCCAAGGCACTGCCGGAGAATACCAAACCCCTGTCCATTACCATTGCCAATGACGGACAGCTTTATCTTCAGGATGAGGCCATAGAACTCAATGAACTGGTACCGCGTCTGAAGGTTATTTTTGAAGGGCGTAAGGATGGCCGGATTTATATTCATGGCGACAGGGCTGTTGACTATGGCGTGGTTATGAAGGTGATGGGGCGCATGAACGGTGCCGGTTTTTCTAGGGTGGCCCTTGTAACAGATACGGAGAATTAAGTAAAAATTGCGTGATGCAGTCATCATATCATTGGTCTTTCACGCTGTCATCATGGTGTCGGGCATGATCGCCCTGCCTATGCTTAATCTGGACAGGCCGACTATAATGAAGATCATTCCCATAGAGGTAGTCAAGATTGGCGATGTGACAAAATTGCGTGCGCAGGAGAAAAAGCCCGAAAATAAGTCTAAGAAAAAAACACCGGAACGTAAGGTGGAAATGCCACCGGAGCCGCCAAAGCTGGCCTCCACAATGCCGTTACCGGATATGAAAGCAAAGCCAAAACCCAAAAAGAAAACGGAAAATAAAAAGCCAGCAGAAACAGCTTCAAAGCGGCCACCAAAGGTCACGCCAAAAAGCAAGCCGAGACGGTTTAATTTCGGAAAACTGTCCGCCCTTCTGGACAAGCGGGAAAAGTCAGAGCCTAACGCTTTCGAGAAGATCAAAGACAAAGACTATGGCAAGGAAAAGGTGATTAGCACGATAGATATTCAGCAGCAGACCCTGAGTATTATTGATGCGGTAAGCAAACATATTTATGATAATCAATGCTGGAATATTCCGGCAGGGGCAAAGGGCGCAGAGGGCTTGCGGGTAATAGTTCATGTTCGCCTTAGCCCGGATGGTCTGCTAATCGGCGCCCCAAAGGTGGTGGATAGCGGACGGATGAATTTAGCAGGGCAGGAATTTTTCAGGACAGCGGCGGAAAGTGCGCTAAGGGCGGTACGAAAATGTGCGCCCTATGATTTTCTGCCTAAAGCTCAATATGACCTATGGCGGGATATGGAAATTATCTTTGACCCTGAACATACTTTAAACGGTTAACAATAAAATAGATGGAGATGCAAGTGAGGTTGTTTAAAATATTGATATTGGTGATGACAGGCATCGCGTTGATGGTATCAAGCGCCTATGCGAGGATTGTTGTTGATGTTAACCGGGGCCATGCGGACCCTCTGCCTATTGCGATTACGGACCTAATAGGTAATGAGAATGATATTATTTCCGGCGGGTCAGTTAAGAATTATGGCCAGCGTATCGCCCTTGTGGTTAAAGCCGACCTGACCCGTTCCGGCCTGTTCCGGGTGGTGGATAATGCGGCTTTTATCAAGTCCGGCAATGCCCAGACAACTTTACGCTCACCCAATTTTAATAACTGGAAGGCCATCGGGGCGCAGGCGCTGATGAATGGCACTATTTCATTACAGGAAGATGGGCGTCTGATGGTGGAATTCAGGCTTTGGGATGTTCTGGGAACTAACCAGATGACAGGCCTGCGCTATTTCACATCACCAAAAAACTGGCGCCGCATAGCCCATCTTATTTCTGATTCAATTTATAAGAGACTTACCGGAGAGAGCGGGTATTTTGATACCCGTGTGGTTTATATCTCGGAAAGCGGACCAGCCACATCAAGGGTAAAGCGTCTGGCGATTATGGATCAGGATGGCCATAATCACCTGTTCCTCACCAATGGCAAGAATCTTGTACTGACCCCGCGGTTCTCTCCAACGGCTCAGGAAATTACCTATCTGTCCTACTTTAATGATAACCCGCGGGTCTATCTTTATAATATAGACAGTGGCAAGCAGGAGATCCTCGGAGATTTTCCGGGCATGACGTTTGCGCCGCGTTTCTCGCCCGATGGCAACAAAGTGATAATGTCTCAGTCATTTAAGGGCAATTCCGATATTTATGTTATGGAACTCAGTACCCGCAAAACCAAGCGGCTGACAAAACATACTGCCATTGATACATCGCCCAGCTATTCACCTGATTCGCGTTATGTAACGTTTAACTCGGACCGTGGCGGAAGTCAGCAGATCTATGTCATGGATGCCAATGGGAAAAATATCAAGCGGATAAGCTTTGGAAAAGGCCGTTATAGTACACCCGTATGGTCACCCCGAGGAGATATGATAGCCTTTACAAGGCAGTATAGGGGTAAGTTTTATATTGGGGTAATGCGGCCGGACGGCAGCGGGGAAAGGCTTCTATCCGAGAGCTATCTTGATGAAGGACCAACATGGTCGCCAAATGGTCGAGTGATAATGTTCTTTCGTCAACAGCCCTATGACAACAAGGGAAGGGGTGGGGAAACTCAATTATGGACAGTTGATCTGACGGGATATAACATAAGACAGATGATTACGCCCCTTGATGCATCAGATCCTGCATGGTCCCCCTTGATTAGATAAATGATTCTGTTATAGTTTCATCGGTTTGCTAAAGAGTTCAAGTTTAAGTTGAAGAAATGCAACCGCCAACTCTTAAGGGGAATGGCATTTCATCGGTTAGATAAATTATAAATAAGATACGTGGAAGGACCACTAAATGCTGGAAAAAATTAATGGCGTAAAATATTGGGCGCTAATCGGGATGGCCCTATTTTTAAATGCCTGTGCGAATACGGGTACTGTCGAAGACACTGCTGTGGATACGACTGTAGACACTCAAGAAGAGGTGATCGCTGATCCAAAAGAAGAAGTTGATGTTGAAGTGGTTATGGAAGACCCGGATACTCAGGTATCCCTTGATGCTGCTGCTGATGCGGCTCTGGTCTATTTTGGATATGACCGTTATGACCTCTCTGCCGATGCCCGCGCCGGATTGAAGGCTCAGGCAGCTTGGCTCGAAGATCATGCCGCTGTTAAAGTGACCGTTGAGGGACATTGTGACGAGCGTGGTACAAGGGACTATAACCTGGCACTTGGTGATATGCGGGCAAATTCAGTGAAGAATTATCTGGTAGCACTTGGCGTTGATCCTTCACGTATTCACACCGTTAGTTATGGCAAGGAACGTCCTGCGGTAACAGGTACGGGTGAATCTTCGTGGTCCAAAAACCGTCGTGGTTACACCCGCGTAAATTAATATTCTTAAAGTTAAAAAATGCCCGCGCGTCATTTGTGGCTGCGCGGGCATTTTTATGAGGTAATGATCTGGAGCTTCTTATGAAAAATAAAAATGTCTTTAGCCTGATAATCTGTCTGATTGTGGCAGGGGGAATTATGGTGCCCGTACCATCCCATGCCCAGTCGACATCCAAGCGGCTGGATATCATTGAGAAACAATTGAAGGCCGTTCAAAGAAAGGTATTCAAGCCCGGAAGCAGATTTTCCCGGACCAACGAGACAGGCACAGAACCGACAACAACAGGCGGCAATGCGCAGCTTGCGGATATGGAAACCCGTCTTGCTCAGATGGAGACACAGCTTCGTCAACTTACCGGACGTATTGAAGAAAGCAACTTTAAGGCAAATCAACTTGAACAGCAGATGAAAACCATGGCCCGCGATTATGAATTCCGGCTTGGGGAGCTGGAAAAAACTGGCGCAAAAGTTTCTGCCACAGAAAAACCAGAGATCCCGGCGGTGGTGACAACCCAGAAAACACCTGAGGATATACTTCCTGCGGGTACTGAACAGCAGCAATATAGCTATGCTCAGAAGTTGGTGACCAAAGGGCAATATGCCAAGGCCGAAAGTGCCCTTACCGAGTTTATCAAACGCTACCCCAAAGCGAAACTGGTTGGAAATGCTCAATATTGGCTGGGGCAGACCTATTACGTTCGTAAGATGTATACCAAGGCCACAAGGGCATTTCTGGAAGGGTATAATAGCTATCCCAAGAGCCAGAAATCTCCGGCGTTTTTACTCAAGATTGGTATGTCGTTGAATGCGATGGGGGAAAAGAGAGATGCCTGTGATGCTTTTCGCGAGTTGGCTTCACGTTTCCCGAACAGTCTGGAGAGCAAGAACAAACGTCCGCCTCAGGAAAAACGCGCCGGATGTAGTTAAGCACTGAAAAGATGGAAACACCGCTCACACAGTCTGAATTTTCTGATCTTCTTCTGCCCATGAAACCCATAGCGGGACAGAGGATTGCGGTGGCGGTATCCGGCGGTGCGGATAGCCTGACCCTGACCATGATGCTCGGCGAATATTGTCAGTCACAGGGAATAATTCTGACTGCTCTGACTGTTGATCATGGGCTGCGGGATGCGGCGGCGGAAGAAGCGCGGACCGTGGGCGGATGGCTTAAAGAACGGGGCATTTCTCATGTGACCCTCAAATGGCAGGGCGATAAACCCCACAGCAATATTCAGGATCAGGCCCGTCTGGCCCGTTACCGATTGATGGGGCAATGGTGTTTGGAAAATAACGTGACCCGATTATTCCTCGCCCACCACCTGAATGATCAGGCGGAAACATTTCTGATCCGCCTGTTTCGGGGCAGTGGTGTTGATGGTCTGTCGGCCATGAAAGCACAATCAGATTTTCCGGTTTCTTTTCCGGATGGTGAAAATATCATACTGTGCCGGCCCTTTCTGGACGTGGCCAAGACCCGTCTGGAAGCGACCCTGCGCCATATGGGGCAGAAATGGATCGAAGACCCCAGCAATCAGAATGAGGCCTATACCAGAATCAAAGTCCGTAACCTGTTAAGAGAGAATGAGATTGAAGGCCTCAATGCGGGCCGGATGGCACAAACGGCGGCGCGGATGGGGCGGGTGCAAACACTGTTGCAATCCCTGACCGATGATTTGATTCAGCAGGTCGCAGTCCATTTCCCCGAAGGATATGTTGAGGTTGCGCTGGTCCCCCTGTTATCAGCCCATGAGGAGATCGCCCTGCGCTGCCTCGCAAAACTCACCCGAAGGATCAGCGGTGGTAAATATAGCCCCAGACTTTTAAAACTGGAAGCCTTATATAATAGATTGAAAAGCGAAGGTTTCTCTGGTCAGACATTAGGGGGATGCCTGATCTCTCCTTTGCGGAACAGCAGGATTATGATCAGCCGGGAAGTCGCCGCCATAGAAGGTGATATCGACCTTATGATGGGTGTGAAGAAAATATGGGATGGGCGGTTCTTCATTGAAAATGATTCAATAGTGGGTATTTTGAGAAAAATCGGACATTCTGAATGGAAGATATTATGCGAGGAAAACCCCGAACTTGGAAAGTTGAAACTACAAAAGGTGGTCAGGGATAGTTTGCCCTGTATCGTCTCAAAAGATGGCCGGGTAATATTGCCGGATTTTATTCAGGGTTTTGAAAAAAACGGGTTCCGAGCAAGTTTTAAGGGATGATTTAGTGGAAAAATGCTGAAAATCATATAAAAAGTTAAAATAAACCACTAAAAAAGCAGACTCTGGCTTGTTTGATATATAAAAAGTATTATTTATGGATAATAATTAATTGATAATTGAAAGATGCGTGAAATATGGGACGTAATATTGCTTTATGGGCGATTATCATAATCCTGCTCCTGACATTCTACTCTGCCATGAATGGCGGCGTGCGCCAGAATGCACAAGCAGAAATTGATTTCTCTACTTTCCTCGACAAGGTTGATTCCGGTCAGGTTACTAAAGTCACCATTCAGGGCCGGGATATTGTTGGCGAATATGGCTCAGGCGCCAGTGGTCAATTTCATACCCATGCGCCGGATTATCCCAATCTTGTCGCAGACCTGCGGACCAAGGGTGTAGCCATTACGTCAACCCCTGTGGAACAGGGGGGCTTTATGAGCATCTTCCTGAGCTGGTTGCCGATGATTGTTCTGATAGGAGTGTGGATTTTCTTCATGCGACAGATGCAGGGCGGCAGCAACAAGGCCATGGGTTTTGGTAAATCCAAGGCGAAGCTGCTCAATGAAACTCATGGTCGGGTTACATTTGATGATGTGGCCGGAATTGATGAAGCCAAGGAAGAGCTGGAAGAGATCGTAGAATTTCTTCAAGACCCGATGAAGTTTGAACGGCTCGGCGGTAAAATTCCCAAAGGCGCATTGCTTGTAGGCCCGCCCGGAACCGGTAAGACGCTTCTTGCCCGGGCCATAGCGGGGGAGGCTAATGTGCCTTTCTTTACCATTTCAGGTTCTGATTTTGTTGAAATGTTTGTCGGGGTCGGCGCCAGCCGAGTGCGGGATATGTTTGAACAGGCCAAAAAAAATGCACCCTGCATTATCTTCATTGATGAAATTGATGCGGTCGG
>JAGLJX010000304.1 GCA_023142175.1 Emcibacter sp. | reverse complement strand
CTGTCCTGATCGGCCAGCTTCTCAAGTTCGGATATTTTACGGTGGGCAAGCTCAAGATCTTTTCGCATACTGTCCACTTCGGACATCAATGCCATGATTGCGGTACGAACCTTTTCAGTTACTTCATGCGCAGGTATGCCCATGATGTTGGCGGTATCATTAATGTTGCGGGCACCATTTATGGGTGCAGCTTTTGTTGAACCCCCAACCCCGCTGACGGTTTTGCGTCTAAGGGGTTCGGCTCGCCTCGTTGGGCCGGTTGTTGGTACTCTCATTACGTGAAACCTGATATGCCTTTATTAATTTCAGTTTGTAAACATGATAACATAATTTAATATATTATCCACAAAGCATTAATATTTGATTTTAGCCTGTGATGGAAAGCTTGCACTCAGGCAAAGGATCGTTATAATTCGCCACTTTCTCTGATGTCTTTGGTTCTATTGTGGAAATAAAATAATGAGCGAGAATAAACCAGTTGTCGGTGTGATTATGGGCAGCCAGTCCGACTGGCATATCATGACGCATACAACAGAAGTTCTGGAACAGCTTGGCATATCTTATGAGGCGAAAATTGTCTCTGCGCACCGGACGCCGAAACGACTGGTGGAATATGCTGAAACGGCTGCGGCCAGAGGGTTGAAAGTGATTATTGCTGGCGCGGGCGGTGCGGCTCACCTGCCGGGCATGGCCGCTTCGATGACAGCGCTTCCTGTTCTGGGCGTTCCTGTGGAAAGCAAAGCCCTGAAAGGCATGGATAGTCTTTTGTCTATTGTGCAGATGCCGGGCGGCGTGCCGGTGGGAACCCTTGCCATTGGCAAGGCCGGGGCTAAAAATGCCGGCCTGATGGCGGCTTCAATCATTGCGCTGTTGGATGAGCAGGTTGCGGAAAATTTGGCAGCATGGCGCACGGCCCAGACGGATTCAGTCGCGCTCGAACCTACAGATTAATAATGGTAAAATTGGAACCCGGATCAGTCATTGGTATTCTCGGCGGCGGGCAGCTGGGACGTATGCTTGCCATGTCGGCGGCGCAGATCGGCTATCACACCCATATTTATTGTCCAGACGAAAAAAATCCTGCGGAACAGGTCACAGACCGCCTGAGCCGCGATAGCTATACCGATGAAGCGGCCCTGATAAAATTTGCCAAAGCGGTTGATGTAGTCACTTACGAGTTTGAGAATATTCCGGTGGAGAGCGTCGAAATTCTGCGTCAGTATGTGCCGGTATTCCCCAGCGCGGAGGTGTTGCGGGTATCACAAGACCGATTGCATGAGAAAGACTTTCTCAATAAAATCGGCATAGACACCGCGCCTTACGCCGCAGTAGCCACAGAAGATGAGGCGGCACAGGCTTTAAAAGAAATAAATTATCCCGCCGTCATGAAAACCCGCCGTTTTGGTTATGATGGCAAGGGGCAGGCGATCGTTAAATCTGAGCAAGAATTACCAGGTGCCTGGGCAAAGCTGAATTCCAGTGATGTGATTATTGAGGGGTTCATCCCCTTTGATATGGAAATATCCGTTCTGGCGGCGCGGGGGCAGGACGGTGAGATTAAATGTTTTGATCCTGCGGAAAATATCCACAAGAACCATATCCTTGACCTGTCCATAGCACCCGCCCGTATTGCGCCGGATTTGCGGGCCAAGGCGGTTGATATCGCCTGTCATATTGTGGCGGAGCTTGAATATGTCGGGGTTCTGGCGGTGGAATTTTTTGTCTCCTCGACGGAACCTGTTTTTCGGGTCAATGAAATTGCCCCGCGGGTACACAACAGCGGCCACTGGTCCATTGAAGCCTGCCCTACCAGCCAGTTTGAGCAGCATATCCGCGCTATCTGTGGTCTTCCTCTTGGTGATACCAAGCTATATGGGCGGGCGGAGATGAAAAACCTGATCGGGGATGATATTCTGGATATGGATTTATATATGAAAGACCCTGATGCCAATTTTCATCATTACGGCAAGAAACACGCCCGACCGGGCCGAAAAATGGGTCATGTTACCCGCATACTGCCCACGGTCAGCTAGAAGGCGGGTATCTTAAACTGCTTATATTATTCCAGAAGTCAGGAATTTTGGTGGTCATCTCCCTGATTTTGGCCTTGGTTTTTTCAAACTGCATGACGTT
>JAGLJX010000303.1 GCA_023142175.1 Emcibacter sp. | reverse complement strand
GTTGTAGACTTTATTCTGGAACTGGCTGACGTTAAAGACAAGCAGGTTACCAGTGAAGAACTGGTTGCAGCTATCGATGCAGAAGAAGCGGAAGATGCGGCTCAGAAAGAGGCGAAGAAATCGAAGAAAAAGACTGCAAAAAAACCTGCTGCCAAGAAAGCCCCGGCCAAGAAGGCGGCTCCTAAAAAAGCTGCTGCCAAGAAGGCTCCGGCAAAGAAGGCGTCTCCCAAGAAAGCCAAAGCTGAAAAATAAAAATTCACAGGCTGGGAAAATTAAGAATTTGGTGATGGGCGGTGCATAAGATACCCTCATCATTTTAAACAGGAAGGCTGATATGAGCAATTTAACTGATACATATATGAATACGCTGGTTCCCATGGTTGTAGAGCAAACCAGCCGCGGCGAGCGTTCCTATGACATATTTTCCCGGCTTCTAAAGGAAAGAATCATTTTTCTGACCGGACAAGTGAACGACCAGGTCGCCGGACTGATTACGGCACAGCTTCTGTTTCTGGAAGCCGAAAATCCTAAAAAAGATATTTCCTTTTATATCAATTCCCCCGGTGGCATCGTGACTGCTGGCATGGGAATATATGATACTATGCAGTATGTCCGTCCGAAAATCTCCACAATCTGTATTGGTCAGGCCTGCTCTATGGGGTCATTGCTGCTTGCCGCAGGTGAGCCGGGGCAGCGTTATGCCCTGCCCAATTCCCGCATCATGGTGCATCAGCCTTCTGGCGGGGCGCAGGGACAGGCCACGGACATTGAAATTCAAGCACGCGAGATATTGGCATTGCGGGGACGTCTGAATAGTATTTACGCCAACCATACCGGGCAGAAACTGGCTAAGATTGAAGACGCTCTTGAGCGGGATACTTTCATGTCACCGGAAGAAGCCAAAGAATTTGGCCTTATTGATGAGATTTTTGACAAACGGTCTGACGCAGAAAGCAAAGATAAATAGACAAAAAATCATATGGCTGAAGCAAGAGATTAATTTGAGAATTAATCCCTTTTGTTAATTAATTGTTTTCTAGTTTTTTGCTACAGTTGTGCCAAATCCTGATAAAAATTAATTTATGGTGGATTTAAGAGATCAGGTTAAGCCATTCGGGCTTATATTTGATCACTTTAGGATGAGATAGAAGAAAATATGATAAACTGGCAAAATATTCATTGAGATTAGGGGTGTTGTCAGAGTAGCATATATAAGGAACTTTTAGGAATAGATACCTTATGACGAAATCTAAGTCAGACGAAAGCAAAAATACACTCTACTGCTCTTTTTGTGGTAAAAGTCAGCATGAAGTAAAAAAACTCATTGCGGGACCGACTGTTTTCATTTGTGACGAGTGCGTTGAGCTTTGCATGGATATTATCCGTGAGGAGAATAAGACGACTTTGACCAAGACCGGGGACGGCGTTCCCACACCTGCTGAAATTATGAAGGTGCTTAGTGATTATGTCATTGGTCAGGATCAGGCCAAAAAGGTGCTTTCCGTCGCCGTTCATAACCATTACAAGCGCCTGCAACATTCCACCGAAGGTGATGAAGTTGAACTGGCCAAATCCAACATTCTTCTGCTCGGCCCGACCGGATGTGGTAAAACACTCCTTGCTCAGACTCTGGCCCGTATTCTGGATGTTCCCTTTACCATGGCGGATGCTACGACATTGACCGAAGCCGGTTATGTGGGTGAAGATGTGGAAAATATCATCCTGAAATTACTTCAGGCCGCAGAATATAATGTTGAAGATGCCCAGCGTGGCATTGTTTATATTGATGAGGTTGATAAAATCAGCCGCAAGTCCGACAATCCTTCCATCACCCGTGACGTGTCCGGTGAAGGGGTTCAGCAGGCCTTGCTTAAAATTATGGAAGGCACTGTGGCCAGCGTGCCGCCTCAGGGCGGGCGCAAACACCCTCAGCAGGAATTCCTGCAGGTGGATACCACAAATATCCTGTTTATCTGCGGCGGTGCTTTTGCCGGTCTGGATAAGATAATTGCTCACCGCCTAGAAGGTAAGTCAATTGGCTTTGGGGCGAATGTGGCACCGGATGATGACCGGCAGGTGGGGGAAATTTTGGCCGATCTTGAGCCGGATGATCTGCTTCATTTCGGTTTGATACCAGAATTTGTTGGCCGGTTGCCCGTGCTGGCAACTTTGATGGATTTGGATGAAGATGCCCTTGTTGAAATTCTCAGTCGTCCGAAAAACGCATTGGTTAAACAGTATCAGCGCTTATTCGCCATGGAAGAAGTGGATTTGAATTTCACTGATGGTGCTATGATCGAGATCGCTAAAAAAGCCATTATCCGCAAAACCGGCGCCCGGGGACTACGGTCAATCATGGAAGATATTCTATTGGATACCATGTTTGAATTGCCCGGACTTGAGGGTGTTGATGAAGTGGTGGTCAATGCTGATGTGGTCAAGGGAAAAACCCAACCACTTTATATCTATACCAAAAACAAAAAAGGTGGAACAGGCGCCACAGCAGGTGCTTGATTTTACTTTCATCTGCGCAGTGAAGAAATAAACTGTTAAGGGTTTTGTGAAGTTTAATAATTTCAGGCAAACCCTTGAATAAGGCAGTTTTATACTTAAATTCACATAAGCAGTTTGCAATTAAAGTCAATGAATGGACGCCCTAATGAGCATTACTTACCCCGTACTTCCCCTAAGAGATATTGTGGTTTTCCCACATATGATCGTGCCGTTATTTGTTGGTCGGGAAAAATCCGTCAAGGCGTTAGAGAATGTGATGAGCACTGACAAGAATATTCTTCTTGTCTCTCAGAAGGATGCCAATGATGATGATCCGGCAACGGATGAAATTTATACTGTGGGGACAGTGGCAACCATATTGCAACTCCTGAAACTTCCCGATGGCACGGTAAAAGTGCTGGTGGAAGGCGGTGAGCGGGCAAAAATTATCCGTTATATTGAAAATGATGAGTTTTTTGAAGCGGAAGCCGAGGTTGAAAATCTCGTTGTTGAGCAATCAAAAGAACTGAAAGGGCTGATGGGGTCCGTGGTCAAACAGTTTGAGCAATATATCAAGGTTAATAAAAAAATACCCTCAGAGGTGCAGAGTTCTGTAAGCCAGATAGACGATCCGGCAAAATTATCCGATGTGGTGGCCTCTTACTTGTCTTTGACAATATCTTCCAAGCAGGAACTTTTGGAAAATACCGATCTCTCGTCCCGTCTTGAAAAGATATATTCTGTCATGGAGGGTGAGATCGGGGTCATGAAGGTGGAAAAGAAAATCCGCCACCGTGTGAAGAATCAGATGGAGAAGACCCAGCGGGAATATTATCTGAATGAGCAAATGAAAGCTATTCAGAAGGAATTGGGTGAGGGCGATGAGACCAAGGACGAAATCGCGGAACTCGAAGATAAAATCAAGGCGACCAAATTAAGCAAGGAAGCCCGTGAGAAAGCGCAGGGGGAACTGAAAAAGCTTAAATCAATGTCTCCCATGTCCGCTGAAGCAACGGTAGTGCGTAACTATCTTGATTGGATATTGTCTGTGCCGTGGAATAAAAACAGCAAGACAAAAATGGATCTGGTGCAGGCCGAAGCAATCCTGAACGAGGACCATTACGGTCTGGATAAAGTTAAAGAACGTATTCTGGAATATCTTGCGGTTCAAAAAAGAACCAAAAAAGTTAAAGGGCCAATCCTTTGTCTGGTCGGCCCTCCCGGTGTTGGTAAAACCTCTCTCGGCAAATCCATTGCCCGGGCCACGGGGCGCAATTTTGTGCGTTTTTCTGTGGGTGGCGTGCGTGATGAGGCCGAAATTCGCGGCCATCGCCGGACTTATATCGGCTCCATGCCCGGTAAGGTCATTCAGAGCATGAAAAAAGCCGGGTCAAGCAATCCTATGTTCCTGCTTGATGA
>JAGLJX010000302.1 GCA_023142175.1 Emcibacter sp. | reverse complement strand
ATGCTGCCCGGGTCGGAGCCGTGGTTGGGTTCGGTCAGTCCGAAGCAGCCGATCCGGCGCCCGCTGGCCAGCTTTGGCAGAAATTTGTCCTTTTGCGCATCGGAGCCGTAAGCATATATCGGATACATCACCAGAGAGCTTTGCACCGACATGGCGCTGCGGTAGCCACTGTCAACCCGTTCAATCTCGCGGGATATCAAACCATAGGAGACATAACCAACTCCCGCACAGCCATAGCCCTCAATAGTCGGCCCAAGCAGGCCAAGCTCGCCCATCTTGGTCATGATGTTGCGGTCAAAGTTTTCATGCCGGTTGGCGTCCAGGATGCCTGGCATCAATTCATTCTGGCAAAAATCATGGGCGCCATCCCTGATCATGCGTTCTTCCTCGGTCAGGAAATCTTCCAGAAGTAATATGTCATCCCAAGGGCTCGTGGGCCAATTTATGCTCGCCATAGTCTCATATCTCCTTAAAAAGTCACCATAGCATAATTACGGAATCATTGCCGTGACTTCAATTTCAATTTTCGCACGCCGTTCCACCAGCGCAGATACTCCTATGCAGGCCATGACCGGAAAATTCTTTCCGATGATGTCCATATATATCGCCCCAAATTCTGACAGTCGGGCACGGTATCCTTCCATATCTGTGACAAACCATGTCATCCGCGTGATATGTTCCGGCCCGCTGCCGCCCGCCTCCAAGATGGCCCTGATATTTATCAGAGCCTGACGGAACTGATCCACAAGATCATCAGAAGTGATTTCTTCCTGCTCATTCCAGCCAATAACACCGGCCAGAAAAAACATTTTTCCTTCGGCAACGATACCATTGGAATATCCCTTTGGACGCTGCCAGCCGGACGGTAATATATGTTGCATGCCTGTCTCCTGCCTAATCAACCACGAATAAATCGGTATTTCAATACCAAAATACATATTTATCAAATAACCGCTTGCTAAAAAATTAGTTTATATGTAAAATAAAATTATACAAGAAGAAATTAACATTATAATCTCAGTTTGTTATTTTAGTTTAATAGTTAACTAATATGGCTTAAATCTTATATTTTAGCGCTATTATATTTATCAAATAATGCTTACTGTGGAGCTGTGAATAAATATCAAGTATAAAATAATATTGATTTTTACGAATCATAACCAGATAATAGAATAAAGGATAACGTAATGAAAATTGTCGTATTGGGCGGTGGCCCTTCAGGTGTATATCTCGCCATATCTATGAAGCTGAAAAATCCTGATCATGATATTACGGTTTATGAAAGAAACCGCGACAATGATACCTTCGGCTGGGGCGTGGTCTTCTCCGATCAGACCATGGAAAATTTACGCACCAATGATCCCATAAGTGCGGAAACCATGATAAGCGAACTTATCCACTGGGAAGATGTGGCGGTCCACCATAAGGGCGAGGTGATCCGCTCCGGCGGTCACGGCTTCATCGGCATTGGCCGTCTGCGTCTGTTACAAATCCTGTTTGAGCGCGCGCGTCAGCTTGGGGTCAATTTCCAGTTCGAAACCGAATTTGAGGTCGCCGATATTAAAACAAGATTTGCTGATGCGGATTTGATCGTGGCAGCGGATGGCCTGAACAGCAAAATCCGCAATCATGATCTAGAGGCTTTTGACTGCGATATTGACATGCGGCCCAATAAATTTGTCTGGCTTGGTACAAAACAGCGCTTTGATGATGCCTTTACCTTTATTTTTGAAAAAACCGAGCATGGCTGGATCTGGGTTCATGCTTATCAGTTTGATGATGAAACCTCTACCTTCATTGTGGAGTGCAGCACGGAAACCTATGATTCATTTGGCTTCGCAGATATGGACCATATGGAAAGCGCGGAGACCTGTCGCAGAATTTTCGAGAAATATCTGGGAGGTCATGATCTGATGACCAAATCCGCTCATATTCGTGGCTCCGCATGGATCAACTTTCCACGCGTATTATGCCACCAATGGGTCAAGGACAATGTTGTCCTGATCGGCGATGCCGCCCATACCGCCCATTTCTCCATCGGGTCGGGAACTAAACTTGGCTTTGAAGATGCTATCAGTCTGGCCAACCACCTTAACTCCGGCGAAACAGTTGATGAGGCCCTCGTAGCTTATCAGGACGAGCGGGAACTGGAGGCGTTGAAATTGCAAAGCGCGGCGCGCAATTCAATGGGCTGGTTCGAAGAAATTGAACGTTATCTGGATTATGAACCCCAGCTTTTTACCTATGCTTTGCTCACCCGCTCCCAACGGGTCAGCCACGAAAATCTGCGTCTGCGCGACAAGGAGTGGCTGGAAAGTGTTGAAAAAGATTTTGCGGAAAAGGCAACAGGAAAACCTGTGGCGGAACCTATTCCCCCCATGTTCACACCCTATAAATTACGCGGTATGGAATTGAAAAACAGGGTCGTCGTCTCGCCCATGTCCATGTATTCGGCTGTGGATGGCCTGATCACAGACTTTCACTTTGTCCATTACGGCGCACGGGCCATGGGCGGTGCGGCTCTGATGTATACGGAAATGACCGATGTGTCCGCCGATAGCCGGATCACGCCGGGATGCGCGGGTATTTACACTGACGAGCAGGAAGCCGCATGGAAAAGAGTAGTCAATTATGTTCACGAATTTAGTGACTGTAAAATCGCACTGCAACTGGGCCATGCGGGCCGCAAAGGCTCCACAAAAGTAGGTTGGGAAGGCTATGACGTGCCGCTCGATGAAGGCAACTGGGAATTGATTGCTCCGTCAGCCCTAAAATGGGATGAGGGTAATCAGACCCCCCGCGCTATGGAGGCTAAAGATTTCGATCGGGTGCTTAATGATTTTGTCGCCGCCACAAAACGGGCTGACGAAGCCGGATTTGATATGATCGAGCTTCATGCAGGTCATGGTTATCTGTTATCCTCTTTCATCACCCCCGTCAGCAATGAGCGCACCGATGAATATGGTGGATCACTGGAAAACCGACTGCGCTTTCCCTTGCAGGTCTTCAGTGCCATGCGAGAAGTCTGGCCGCAAGACAAACCCATATCCGTACGTATTTCCTCAACCGACTGGGTCGGCGATAAGGGTGTGACACCGGAAGAAGCAGTCTTGATTTCCAAGGCATTTGCCGATGCGGGAGCAGATATTATTGATGTCTCTGCGGGTCAAACGGTACCGGCGGATAAATCAAATCCGGTTTATGGCCGTATGTTCCAGACCCCCATGTCAGACCGAATTCGCAATGAAGCCAAGGTCGCCACCATGGCGGTGGGTAATATCTATGAAACCGATCATGTCAATAGCATATTGGCGGCGGGGCGGGCGGATCTGGTGCTGTTGGCACGGCCCCACCTGATGGACCCCAACTGGACCATCCGTAGCGCGGCGGAGCTTGAATATCACGGCGATGCTGTTACGGTACCAAAACAATATATTACCGCCTATACTCAGCTTGAAACCACATTAAAGCGGGCAGCCGAAATGGCGGTTAACGTATAGGGTGTAAAATGGAGTTACAGAATAAACATATCGTCATCACCGGCGGCGGTCGCGGAATAGGGGCCGCCATAGCCGATAGCCTAAGCGCGGCGGGGGCTAAGATTACCATCATGGGCCGCAATATGCAGGTGTTGGAAGACAAGGCTAAAACATTGAATGATTGTTTTGCCGTCCAATGTGATGTGACTGATGAGCTCTCTGTCATAGCGGCAATTTCCGCAGCAAAAGACAAATTTGGTACCATTGATATTCTTGTGAATAATGCCGGAGCAGCAAATTCCCTGCCTTTCAAGAAAACGGATCGGGCGCATTTACAGAAAATGCTGGATGTGAATTTGATTGGGCCGTACCTATGTATTCAGGCCGTATTGCAGGAAATGATAGACAAAAAATCTGGCAGGATTATAAATATTGCAAGTACTGCTGCTCTTAAGGGCTATGATTACGTTACGGCCTATTGTGCTGCCAAGCACGGTGTATTGGGTTTGACGAGATCCCTGGCTCTGGAAATGGCCACAAAAGGCGTGACGGTAAATGCGGTATGTCCCGGATTTACCGATACGGACATTGCACGCAATGCCATAAAGAATATTATGGAGAAGACCGGCAGGACTGAGGATGAGGCCATAGGAGAACTAACCGTTCATAACCCGCAAAAACGCCTTATTCAGCCAGAGGAAGTTGCCGCAACTGTATTATGGTTATGCAGCGAAAGTGCGACTTCCATAACGGGCCAAGCCATAGCCGTCGCTGGTGGAGAGGTCATGTAACAGAGTTGAGATAAATATGTCAGATAACATTGAACAAGATACTGAGACCAAAAAACTAAGCCTTTGGATTCGCATAGCCTCCAATTCAAATATTATTGAAAAGGAAGTCCGAAATCTATTCCGTTCCGAATTTGGCGTGACACTGCCACGTTTTGATCTGATGTCCACCCTCTACCGTGAAACGGGCGGGCTGACCATGGGGGAATTATCCAAAAGGATGCTGGTCTCTAACGGCAATGTGACAGGAATTGTTG
>JAGLJX010000301.1 GCA_023142175.1 Emcibacter sp. | reverse complement strand
TGTTATTGAAATCCACTTCAAAAACCTCACCATCCACTTCAATCTTCACCAAATCGCCTTCTATGCCCAGCAACTTGCCCCGGTATCGCCGCCGACCCTCTTCAGGAACCGACAATTCTATCTTGGTCTCAAATCCGGCATAATTCTCAAAATCTTTGCGTCGTGTCAACGGGCGATCAAGACCCGGCGTACTCACCTCCAGCACATATTCTGCCGAAATCGGATCTTCAACATCCATGATCACAGAAATCTCGCGACTAAGACGCGCGCAATCCTCAACGAGCATGGTACCGTCAGGACGTTCTGCCATGACCTGTAGCGTTACCGCGCCGCCGCGTGCAGAATTCTGCAGGGCAATGCGCACTATTTCATATCCCATGCCATCCGCAACGGAATCAATAATACCATGTAATATGTCTATCTGTGACGACATAATATATCCACTTTAAGCTTTCACCAATAAAAAAGCAGGCCAGTGAAACACTTGCCCGCATCCATAATTTTATTCAAGTGATTCGGTTGCTATATATATAGTCGAAAGTGCGAGAACTTCAAGTGAATAGTACAGCCCGTTAAACTAGTCTTTTCTCGGCCTGCGGATAAAACGCAGGTAACTGCTTTTGCGACCCTGTTCTAATGACTTGATTTCATAGCGGCTTGCCGGCCAGTCAGCGGGACGACTACGCCAGTTTTCCGGGTGATCACATTGCCATATAAAGTCTGAATTCTCCAGCATATGTGCCATAATCCAGCGGCAATATTCCATATGATCCGTACCAATACGCAGTTCGGCACCATCTTTCAGGATCCGGGATAAAACCATGATATTGCCCGCGCTGACGATGCGGCGTTTATGGTGGCGGGCCTTGGGCCAGGGATCCGGGAACAGGATGAAGGCCCGGCCTATAGAACTATCCGGCAGGCTATCCATTAACAGACGGGCATCATCCATATATATTCTGACATTAGTCAGATTTTGCTGATCCACCTGATCAACCAGACCGGAAACCCCATTAAGGAAAGGCTCGCAACCAATCATACCGATGTCCGGATGGGAGCCTGCCTGTACAGCTAAATGTTCGCCCTTGCCAAAGCCAATTTCCAACCAATGGTCTTTCAGGGAAATGTCAAAATGATTTTCAGGTGCGCTCTGCGCTGCCTGATCGGACAGCTTTATTTCAATCTCGGGCAGCCATTTATCCAGCCGCCCCTGACGGGCCACAGAAAGCACCGCACCCTGCCGGCGGCCATAAACCCTGCTGCCTTTAATATTTTCCAGATCCCGCATCAGTATCAGAAGCGGCTTTTTAGGCTTTCCAACAGATCCAGCCTCTCCCATGAGAAGCCGCCATCGTCCTCTGGCGTACGACCAAAGTGACCATAGGCCGCTGTCCGTTCATAGATCGGGCGGTTCAGGTTCAGATGCTCCCGGATTCCCCGGGGACTCAAATCCATAATTTCAAACAGGGTCTTTTCAAGCTTGGCTGGATCAACATTACCCGTATTGTGGAAATCCACATATAAGGACAGAGGATGCGAAACGCCAATGGCATAGGCCAGCTGAATAGTACAACGATCCGCCAAACCCGCAGCCACCACATTTTTAGCCAGATACCGCGACGCATAAGCCGCAGAACGGTCAACTTTTGTCGGGTCCTTACCAGAAAACGCCCCGCCGCCATGAGGGGAAGCCCCGCCGTAAGTATCCACAATGATCTTACGTCCGG
>JAGLJX010000300.1 GCA_023142175.1 Emcibacter sp. | reverse complement strand
CCGACCAGCATTGTTGTGCCTGACCCGCGCGGGGTTGAGCCTTTTGATTTGCCCAAGGTCACTAATATGACAGTGCCATACTGCTGGATGATGGCCTTTGCACCTTCTGCCCAGTCTTTCATTTAACTTTGCTTTGTATTTCCGCCACAGAGCGGAGGATTTCTTCGGGCGTGGTCGGGGTATTTATCTGGGGATTGATTTCATAATCACCGATACTGGCGACCGCATCGCAGATCGCAGAAAAAACGGAGATACCCAACATAAGAGGCGGCTCGCCCACGGCTTTCGAACGGTGAATGGTGGGTTCCACATTTCGCCCGCTGTCCCATAGCTCCACATTGAAAATCTCTGGTCTGTCGCTACAGGTGGGGATTTTGTAGGTGGAGGGGGCGTGGGTCATCAATTGCCCCTTGTCGCTATAGACAAGCTCCTCTGTGGTCAGCCAGCCCATACCCTGAATGAAGCCGCCTTCGATCTGACCGATATCAACAGCCGGATTAAGCGAACGGCCTGTATCATGGAGAATATCAACACGGGTCACCTGATTTTCGCCGGTCAGAGTATCAATCAACACTTCGGACACCGCCGCGCCGTAAGCATAATAATAAAAGGGCCGCCCTTTATGGGTTTTGCGGTCATAATATATTTTAGGGGTTTTGTAGAAACCATTCGCCGATAAGGAAACTCGATTCATATAGGCCTGATTAGCAAGGTCCGCAAAGGTGATTTCTTCATTGCCTACGTAAACCATATTATCCCGAAAACTAATATTCTCCGGCTTGCAAGCGTGCTGCTCTGCGGCGAATTCAATCAATCTGTTTTTCAGAATTTTAGCCGCATTCAGCGCCGCCATGCCATTCAGGTCAGAGCCGGATGAGGCCGCCGTTGCCGAGGTGTTGGGGACTTTGTCGGTACGGGTTGAACTGATCTTGACCCGCTCCAGATCAATCTGAAATTCCTGCGCGACCACTTGGGCCACTTTGGTGAATAGCCCTTGGCCCATTTCGGTACCGCCGTGGTTGAGATGAACACTGCCATCGGCATAGATATGGATCAATGCCCCCGCTTGGTTCAAGTGTGTCAGGGTGAAGGAAATACCGAATTTAACCGGCGTGAGGGCAATACCCTTTTTCAGGTAGGGACTAGTTTTATTGAACGCGCGGATTTCCTGTCTGCGTTTCTGATATTGGGATTTCTGTTCAAGTTCTGCGATAATTTCCGGCGCAACATTGTCGGTCACTGTCTGGTGATAAGGCGTGATATTCCGTTCGGTCTTGCCATATAAATTTACCTTCCGCACCGCCAGAGCATCCAGCCCAAGCCTGAGTGCGATAGCGTCCATAACCCGTTCAATGGCGATTACTCCCTGCGGCCCGCCAAAACCCCGAAAGGCCGTATTGGACACGGTGTGGGTTTTAAACCGCCGCGACCTTATGGTGACATTCTCCAGATAATAGCTGTTATCCGCATGGAACATGGCCCGGTCATTAACGGGCAGGGATAAATCCATTGAGTAACCACAGCGCGAGCCAAGCATAAATTCGATGGCCGTAATTCGGCCTGTGTCATCAAAGCCCACATCATAGTCAATTTCAAAGTCATGACGCTTTCCGGTCATGATCATGTCATCATCCCGGTCAAGGCACAGCTTCGCCGCCCGACCTGTTTTTACCGCCACCAAGGCCGCCGCACTGGCAAATAACGCTGGCTGGGTTTCCTTGCCGCCAAAGCCGCCACCCATGCGGCGAAGCTCCACCGTGACCGCATTAGACGGCACGCCAAGCACATGAGCGACCAGATTCTGTACTTCGCTGGGGTGCTGGGTAGAGGAGAATATGTGGACATCACCATCTTCCATGGGTGTCACCAGACAGATATGGCCTTCCAGATAAAAATGATCCTGACCACCCACAGCAAAGTGACCACGTTCACGATGATCAGCTTTTTCCAGAGCCGCAGCACTATCGCCGCGCTGCATGATCTGTGCATCGTCAATATCAAAATCAATTTTCCGCGCTTGACCGATGGAAACGATATTATCCAGTTCCTCATAAGATATTTCGGCCAGCTTTGCCGCCTTGCGGGCAATCTTCAGGCTTTCCGCTGCGACAACAAACAGGGACTGGCCCATATATTCCACTTTGCCATCGGCAAAAAGAGGGTCATCGCCTACCGACGGACTGACGTCATTTACACCGGGAACATCCGCCGCCGACAGGACAGCCACCACGCCCGGAAATGCCCGCACGGGGTCAAGGTTCATGGCGGTAATATTGGCATGAGCCACCGGACTTTGCGCCATATAGAGATGCAGCAGGCCCTTTGGTTCGGGCAGATCATCAATATAGATCGCCTCACCGGAAACATGTTTATGACCGCTGTCGTGAGCATGGGTTTTATGGATGATTTCAGCCACTGGCCCGCTCCCCCTGTCCAAGAACCCGTGTTTGAGGGGTATCCGTTTTTGTTTCCAGATAGGCTTTCAGGATAAGGTTTTTCGCTACCTTCATCCGGTAACCCATAGAGGCCCGCATATCACTTAAGGGGGTAAAATCTGTCTCCAGAGCTTTCATGGCCTTCTCGACTTGGGTATTCTCCCACGGGCCGCCTTCGAGTATTACCTCGCAGGTTAAAGCGCGTTTTGGGGTTGCCGCCATGCCGCCGTAGGCAATTCTCACATCGGTAATTTGCCCATTTTTGAGCTGAAAACTCATACCCATGCATAGGGCGGAAATATCCTGATCAAATCTCTTGGTGATTTTATAGGCTTTGAAATGCTGATGCTCAGTGGGCAACGGTAATATGATTTCTTCGATAAATTCGCCCGTTTTTAAATCCTGCTCGCCGTAAGCTATGAAATAATCCTCAAGTTTGATGGTGCGGGATATTTGCCCCCGACGCAGAACCAGTCTCGCATCCAGTGCGATCAGGCAGGGCGGGCTGTCGCCGATGGGTGAGCCATTGGCAATATTGCCACCGATTGTGCCCTGATTCCTGACCTGTGTAGCGCCGAGCCGCCGGATAATCTCGCCAAAATCGGGGTAATGATGTGCGATGCTATCCATTGCGTCCGTATAGGTTACACCAGCTCCGATGTGCAGATTTCCGTCCCGTTCACTAATCTGTTTCAAATCCGTAACATTGCCCAGATAAATTACCTTGGTCAGTTCTAGGTGCTGTTTGGTCACCCACAGGCCCACATCCGTACCGCCCGCCAAGATAATGGCGTCCGTATGATCCATGATAAGCTGTGCCAGATCATCTTTTGAGGTAGGGGCAAAATAATTTTCCAGATGACTTTTATCGTCAAGAGATTTCAGCAGAACCACTTTTTCAGTCATGGAAATACTGCTTGAAACATCAGGGTAATCATACATTTTTTGG
>JAGLJX010000030.1 GCA_023142175.1 Emcibacter sp. | reverse complement strand
ACATATTACACATCAGGGAAAAACGGGGGCGAGCGGCCAGAAAATTTCTTAAAGAAAATAACCGCGCACTGCCCCAAAGGGCCGTCAATAACGCCGCAAAAATAGACGCGGTATAGGCCATCAAAAGGCCAACTTCCCCAAAGTCCAGAAAATAAAACGCCAACATACTGAACAACAGAACATACGGTTCAACAAAACTTCGACCAATCATTTCATATTTCATACTGCGGGAAAATCTTGTGCCTGCCAGCAGAATATCAACTGTGGATATGACTAAAATTATAGGTACAAGTTTTCTTAAGCCCGGCACCATTTCAGGATAGTCAAACCAAGCGGCCATATGCCCGGATGAGATGGTTATCAGCCCGATCATCAACAGCCCAACCATAAATGAGCACAACAGGGCGGCAACGATCACCTCTTCCTGTGTGTGACCTTCGCTAGAGTCTTTATCCTGAATGAACTTGAATAAGGAGCGCTTAAAGCCAAAAACTGCCAGCGCCGCGCCAAGCTCCACTGTAGTGATGATGAATATATAGCGGCCATATAACTCTTTGCCAAAAAGAGCCATAACCAGCAATATAAAAGGAAGTCTGGAGCTGAGGCGGATAATGAAGCCGAGGAAATTAACCCCCGCGCCTTTAACTATATCCTTTTTATCTTTATCTTCTGATAGTGTCATACGTCAGGATCAATTAAATATTAAATTGGTAAACTGATGAAAAGATACATATTTTCATCGTAACATCAAGTTTGCTGTGAACTAAAGCATACTTATTTCAATACCCTCTTCTGATACTTTCGATTTTCGGATAATCAAGGCATTTTTTCAATTAGGTCATCTAATTTTTTTGAAAAGCTAGATACTCTTTCATATAAAAGTTCTTTATCATTGAAAAAAGAAAATATAAAATTATTTGGGATAGGGATTCCTTTGTTAGCATAATCTTCGAGCAAGTGGTCATATTGGTCAAAATATTCTTGAATATCTTCATATAATGCAAAGCCATCTAAATTGTTAAACTCTAATAAAAAATCTGCACCTTCACGAGTTATAACCCTTCTTTTTCGACCATTCATTAAATATTCTTGATTAGTTTTACGACACACTTCCCTTTTAATTAAAACCAGATCTGCATGTAATCTACTAATTTTTTTTAAATATTTTGACTTTATTTCCTTTTTCTTTATCCACCTGATTAAAGCGAAGGCAGCCAAGGCACCACCAAAAGCACCAAAAAAAGAGCCTATTATTGCAATTAATAAATCATCAGACAAAAAAACTACCCCCATCAATATTAACGGATACGACACTAAAGCAGATAACAAAGGTGATCTAAAGATTGTTATTCTGTATAAATTCATTTTACATCTTTAAAAATAAAATTAACGCTTAACATTACCCTCTGCATCAATAATCTCAACCTCACCCATATTTAAGTCACGTATTTTCTGCTCTATCTTGGTGAGATCACCGACCACAATCCACGTCAGGGCTTCGGGCCTCAGCAAATCCTGAGCCGTTTTCAAAATCAAGTCTGTCGTTACGGTCTGATATTTTTCCGGCAGGGTCTCTGCATATCGATGGTCCCTGCCCCTCACTTCATTATCCATGATATAGCCAAGTAAAGCTGCACCACTTTCGAATCTGCCCGGAAGTGTCAACACCTTGTTCTTTCGCATAAGTGCCAGTTCCTCCTCAGTAGCAGGGGACGTGTTGCTAATAGCTGAAACTTCCTTCAAAATTTCCTGCATGGCTTCTGCGGTTTTATCGATCTGAACCGGGGCGAGAAATATATACAGGCTCGGCCCTTGTGAGGAAATGAGGCCGCTATAGGCACCATAAGACCAACCCTTGTCTTCGCGCAGGTTCATATTCAGCCGAGACGAGAAATTGCCCCCCAAAATCTCATTCATGGCATTCAGGTCAAAAAAGCGTTCATCATTGACAGACGGCGCAATTTGCCCAGCTATTATGGTCGCCTGCGTTGCGCCGGGCTTGTCTACCAGAAAAATACGCGGGGATGCCGCATGGTCAACCTCTGGAACCTGTTTTTTACCTGCTGGTGTCTTTGGCGCATGCCATTTGCCAAAACTTTTCTCCAGATAGGGCATTATTTCAGCCAGTGTCGCATCCCCAACCACAAAAATAGTTGCATTATCAGGCCGTATCCAGTCATTGATAAAGCCAAAAAGATCGTTGCGGGTCATAGCTTTAAGAGACTGTGTCGTACCCCGCCTCTGAAGGCCGTAAGGATGGCCCTTGCCGTATGTTTTCTTTGCAAGCAATGTCATGGCAATAGAGCGCGGGTTAACCTTGGCTTGTTCAAGGCGATTGAGGAGAATAGCCCGGTCCCGTTCAAAGTCTTCCACCCGAAAGCCCGGATTCTGCACCACGTCTGCCCATAACTCAATGGAAGGTCCAATATTCTTCTTCAGCGCCGACAGAGTTATGTTGGATGTGTCCTGCCCATTATTAAAGCCAATATTAGCCCCGAGCATTTCCTGCTTGTCCGCCATTTCAAGGGACGTCAGGCTTTTGGTGCCTTCATTCATCAGCCCAAAAGCATATTGGGCCGTTCCTTCCCGGGCGTTCTGATCGGTTACAGCGCCCGCATCGAACTGAATACTCATGTTGACCACAGGAACAGTATGACGCTCCGCCAGAATAACCTTTATGCCGTTCTTGAGCTTGCCTGTTTGTAAGGGCGGTAACTTAAGGGTAGTGGCTTTAGTCATATCAGGCATATTGCTGCGATCAGCAGTGGCTTCCCCTGCTTTATGGTCGCCGTGGGGCAATATGGTCAATTGAAAAGAACCATCGGAAAGCCATTTGCGGGATACTTCTTTCACTTGATTACGGCTTGCAGAATTCATCCAGTTTAGCGAAGTATTAATGAAATTGGGATCACCGGCATAAAGCTGCCCCTTGGCAAGAATGCGGCCTTTACCTGAAACAGATTCCAATGACCGGATAACGCTACCGTCCAGTATGGATTTTACCCGCGCCAATTCCTTTTTTTTCGGGCCATTTTCAAGAAATTCTTGCAAAGTATCTTCAACTATAGCTTTCACCTGATCAATATCTGATGTCGGTTTTATGGTTACGGAGATAGAAAAAATACTAGAAAGCTCAAATTTTTGCACATTGACAGAAACAGCTGTGGCAAGTTCCGTCTCGTGGATTAATTTTTTATACAGGCGGGAATTCTTTCCCGTTCCAAGAACAGCGCTGGCAAGAACCAACTGCGCAGTTTCCTGCTCTACCCGCCCCGGAACAGCCCAAAGCCAGCGCATCTGAGGCTGTGGTACTTTGTCATACATGACGTCCGCAGTATTATGTGTCCTGTCCGGAACCCATGATTTCTTCCGGCTTAACGGTACGCCGGGGCCAATATCTCCAAAATATTTTTCCATCAGTTTTTTAGCTGTCGCCAGATCAATATCACCAGCGAGCACCATAACTGCATTGGTCGCTCCATAATATTTTTTAAACCAGCCCTTAACATCCTCCAGACTGGCATTGCCAAGATCTTCCATGGAACCAATCGTGGAATGGTGATAGGGGTGATTTTCCGGGAACAGCCCTTCTGATTCAAGATATTCTGCCATGGCATAGGGGCGGTTATCACCCTGCCTTTTCTCGTTTTTAACCACATCGCGCTGCTCGTCCAGCTTTTCCTGACTTATGGCCCCCAAAAGATGGCCCATACGTTCAGATTCCATCCATAACGCCCGATCAAGGCCGCCCGTGGGTACGGTTTGATAATAATTGGTCCGGTCTAGCCACGTGGTTCCGTTCATGCCCGTGGCCCCTATTTCCTGTAGGGGTTTGAAATAATCGGCATCATAATTTTCTGTACCGTTGAACATGAGATGTTCAAACAAATGGGCAAAGCCGCTTTTTCCCTTTGGCTCGTCCTTGGAACCCACATGATACCAGACGCCAACAAATACTACTGGTGCCTTATGATCTTCATGGACAATCACCGTCAGGCCGTTATCCAGTTTAAATTGTTCATAATTCAATTGCACCGTGTTGGCAGCAAAGGATTGCTGAAGCGGAACCAGAAAAAACAATACTATGGCGGCTAGGCAAAAATGTTTAAATCGCATGATTATATTATCCCGTATTGAAGAAAGTTATTTTTATAAGGCGCATAATGGCATATATATTTGCACGATAAAATAGATATTTCAGGAAGTTTTTCTATGTTGCTTGATTATAAACCACCCCTGTCCTCGTTGGACATTCTGTATCACGACAAGGATATCGTGGTCTTGAATAAGCCAAGCGGCCTGTTATCGGTGCCGGGGCGACAGGATCACATGAAAGACAGCCTGAGCCTGCG
>JAGLJX010000003.1 GCA_023142175.1 Emcibacter sp. | reverse complement strand
TCATGCATGGCCTGTATCAACTGATCCCGGTTCAGGTCTTCAGATGCCAGATTATTTGCCGAATATTCCGTTTCCTTTTTCCGCATCAATTCGCGTGGCTCCAGCCCCAAAAGCCCTAATATCCGGCTTAGGGTTTCTGTGCTGGGCACATCATTGAGATATTCAACAATGCTCGGCGTAATTCCCTGCTCCTGAAGCAAGGCTAAAGTCTGTCTTGATTTACTGCATTTAGGATTATGGAAAATAGTTACTGTCATATTTAGTCCTTAATCATTAGTCATTATCTGTGATCTGCGCCGATGGCCGCTGCGACTGAGGTAAAACCATCCTTTTTGAGGGCCTCGACCAGTTCAAGCTTGATCTTCTGCACCAGCCCCGGACCATGAAATACCAACGCGCTGTATAATTGTACCAATGACGCTCCTGCCCTTATTTTCCGGTAAGCATCTTCACCGCTGCTAATGCCGCCAACACCGATAATTGGAATCCTGCCTTCGGTCATAAGATACATGTCGGACAATAGTTTAGTTGAACTATCTAGAAGCGGAGCCCCACTTAACCCGCCTGATTCTCCTGCAAATTTCGAAGCCAGCCCATCTCTTAACCCGATTGTTGTATTGCTGATGATCAAACCGTCTATCTCGTTCTTTATGACGATTTCTGCAATATCCCGGCGTTCCCCCTCATCAAGGTCAGGGGCTATTTTCACCAATAATGGCGGTCTGCCATTAAGGTCTGCTGCCGATTCCCTAATTACTATCAGACGATGCAGTAAATCATCCAGTGCCTCTCTGCCCTGTAATTTGCGCAAGCCCGGTGTATTGGGTGATGAAATATTTATGGTGAAGTAATTGGCTAGCCCCAACAGCTCCTGCAAGCAGGTAACATAATCTTCTGCGGGGTCTTCGCTATCCTTGTTAGCTCCAATATTAGCCCCGACTATCCCGCATTTACCCAGCCCCTCGCGGCGCTTGAGGTTTTTTCCATAGACCTTCAGCCCAAGATTGTTAAATCCCATTCGGTTTATGATGGCCTTATCCCGGGTCAGGCGAAACAAACGCGGTTTTGGGTTTCCTGCTTGTGGCTTTGGCGTTACGGTCCCTGTCTCAACAAAACCAAAACCCTGCGCTATCATAGCACAGGGGACTTCGGCATTCTTATCAAATCCGGCGGCAAGGCCCACAGGGTTGGAAAAATCCATGTCCCATACCCTCGTCGCCAGAATATTCTCGTCGGTATGGTGATCAGCAAAAACAAAACCGCTTTTTAGCCCGAAAATTGCAAGCCGATGCGCCATTTCAGGTGAAAATGCAAAAAGCAATGATTTGGTTAGGTTATACAACCCCATACTGCAACCTCTATAAGCTAAGCCTATTAAAAAATATGCCTAGTTTATCACCTACAAAAATAATTTAAAGTGCTGTTTTCAAATCTGGATTCAGATTACTCAGCATCATCCTCAATATTCAGAGAGGATTTTCCAAGCGCTTTTACCATCTCGAAAAGTTTTTTACGGACAAGAGGGTCTTTAATTTTATAATACGCCCTTACAAGCTCCAGTGTTTCGCGCCGTGACAACTGGCCTACTTCAAAGGATTGTTTATTACCTTCTGCCATACCGGTGACTTTACCGGTTACATCAGACGGCATATCATCAAAGAAAAAAGATACGGGAACATCTAGAATTTGAGAAAGTTTATAGAGGCGGCTTGAACCAATCCGGTTTGCACCTCGTTCATATTTTTGAATCTGCTGAAAAGTCAAGCTCAGAGCTTTTCCGAGCTTGTCCTGACTCATACCCAGCAATGTTCTGCGTAATCTTACCCGCGAGCCAACATGCACGTCAACGGGTTCTGGCTTTGATTTAATCATCTTTAATCCCTACTATTTAAACACTCAATACAAAATTAAAATACCGGACCCCAGAATAGATAACATACTGTTAGAGGTGAAACCTGATTAGGTCAAGCCCTAACATTAATAGATATATTTCAATGCCTGTGGAACAAAATATTAAACCAATATAATAATATCATAATAAGCTTAAATATCCAAGCACTATTTGTGGAATATAGCGTTGAGCTTTCCCTCTTAGCGGGTAAATGAGAAATTATAACACCCTGTTTGTTTAAACTTAAACTGTTTTTCACTCTACCGTAAGCATCTATCACGGCGGAAACACCAGTCCCTGCAGAACGAACGATAGGCAGTCCTTCTTCGATAGCCCGTACCCGAGTTTGTAATAAGTGCTGATAAGGCCCGCTATAAGTTCCATACCATGCATCATTGGTAATATTCAGCAACCAATCCGGTCTGTCATTTTGATCCACGACTTGTGCCGGGAAGATAATTTCATAACAAATCAGAACACCAACAGGCGGCATTCCGTCCCTGTGGAGAGTCTTTATCCTGTCCCCTGCACTATAAGAAAAATCATCCACCATTGTCCCAAGGCCTAACGTAGACAAGGTGCTTTTAAAGATATCGGGGGTATATTCACCAAAAGGTACCAGATGATATTTATCGTAGATATTACTCACATTTCCTTCACCATCCACAAACGCGAAAGAATTCCATGCCTTGAGTTCTGGTGCTCTTTGAATTCGGGGAAAGCCGGTCATCAATACGGCATTTTCCCCCAGCATATCTGCAATTAAAAAGCGGCGCGAGGGTTCCGTATCCAGAAAATAGATAACTGCCGTTTCCGGCCAAATCACATGGGTTATCCCCTGCTCTGGTTTGCTTCTGCTCATTCTGAGGTGTTTGATAAAATTATCAGATTTTTTGGCCGGGTCCCATTTGTCCTTCTGATTGATATTTGCCTGAATGATCTTAAACTTTACATCATCGCGGAATTTTGTCGGCTCTGACAGCTGCACCATGCCATAGACAACCATTGTGCCAATGATAAAAGTCCCCGCGCCCAGAATGATATTTCTTTTGTGGGGCATTTGAATCAGCAGGTAAGGGATAAGCGCCAGAAATATGGTCAAAAGGCCAAGGCCGTATATACCCCATATTGCAGCCGTCTGTAGCATGACGTCCGAAAAACCCCATGTATATCCGGCCAGATTCCACGGGAAGCCGGTAAATATCGTTCCCCGCGCCCATTCCGCAAAACCCCAGAAAACCACAAAAGACAACGTTATGGACAGGGCATATTTTTTGGTGTCCTTCCCCCTGTGCAGCCACCACAACAATCCCGTCACCAAACCTGAAAAAGCGGCCAGCAAGACAGAAAGCCCGGCCACGGCCAGATAGCCGACCCAGCCCGAATAACGGTCATCCACCTCAAAGGCAGACGCGAGCCAGATTAAACCTGAGAAAAACTGACCGAAACCAAACCACCAGCCAAAAAACACCGCCTCAGACAAACGCTTGGCTTTAAACAGCAGCAATAGCAACAGGGGGTAGCTGATAGCAAGTAGCGGAAAGAGAAAAAAGGGTGCGAATGAAAACCCCGTTAATACCCCCGCCAGCAATAAAAGGCCTAATTTCTGTAGGTCTGTGCGCCGATCAATCCAATTCAGCAAAATATCCCTGCCTCTCCCCTGCATCATATTTATGAATTTATGGCCTGAACATTATCCTGTTCAGAATCTTGCTTGTTCCGACGCATAATCAGAACCGTTTTGATACTGCGGGCATCACCTTCTATGATTTTATAATGCAAGCCATTCTTGTCTTTGATGGTTTCCCCAACCGCTGGAATATATCCGGCGATGGTAAATAACAACCCGCCCAGCGTATCCACATCCTCATCCTGATCATCCGGCAGTAGGTCAAGCCCCAGCAGGTCTTCCAATTCCTCTATCAGCAGTCGCGCATCAGCCATAAGATTGCCGCCGGGCAATTCCCGCAGAAGTTCTTCTTCGGCCTCGTCATGCTCATCCTCGATATCACCAACAATCTGTTCCACAAGATCCTCAATAGTCAAAAGGCCGTCCGTGCCGCCGTATTCGTCTACTACAATAGCCATATGGATATGGGTCAGCTGCATCTTGGTCAACAGATCAAAAAGCTTCATGGAAGGCGGTACAAATAGCAGCGGGCGCTGAATGGAGCTAAGTTTCTTTTCATCCCTGTTGGTTATCAGTTCTCGAAAGGCATCCTTGATGTGAACCATGGCAATCACCTCATCCAGCGTTTCCCGGTAAACCGGAAGCCGCGACGTTGTGCCCTCGACAAAGACCTCCATCACCTGTTCAAAAGTTGAAGACGCCTCGACGGCAACAATATCAGCGCGGGGTACCATGATATCATCCACACGCTTGTTTCTGAAGGTAAGGGTGTTTTTGATGATTGAAAGTTCTTCCTCACCAAAAGACGATTGTTCATCTTCCAGTTCCTCAATAACTTCTTCGATGCTTTCCTTAAGCGCTGTTTGAGGCGAAAGCAAGCCTTTGAGCCAACCTAAAAAACTGGTTCTGCCCCTCAACTGGGATTGTGTGTCTTTGTTATCTTCTGTATTCATAGCCTTCTGACCATATTAAATATTAATAAGGATCGTCAATAGATAGTTTAGACAATAATCTCTTTTCCAGAGCTTCCATTATGCCCGCTTGCCCGTCTTCAACATGATCGTAACCGATGAGATGCAGCATCCCGTGAAGACATAAATGGCAAAAATGGTCGGAAAAGCTTTTGCCTTGATTTCGCGCTTCGCTTGCTATGGTTTGATAACCAAAAATTATATCCCCCAGCACTATTGGGAACTCTGGTGTTTCAAGACCTTGTTTCAGAAAAATATCAATATCTTCTGCTGACAGCGAAGGAAAAGAAAGCACATTGGTCGCTTTATCCTTGCCCCGGTAATCCCGGTTAAGCTCCTGAATATTCTGATCATCCGTCAGCAGGACACTCAGTTCCAGATGGGGAATTTTACCGAAGTTTTTCGCTTCTGGTACATCTGCCATTATCTGCTCGAAGCAAGCCGTAATCTGCGCCTTATATTCGGGAAACTGTTCATTCCATTCCGTTCCAGAGGAAATATCAAGTTCAATATTTTCCGGAATCATTTTTCCGCCCTGTCATAAGCCCTGACGATATCACCCACCAATGGGTGACGCACCACATCGTCCGCATTAAACTGAATGAAGGATATGCTGTCGATATTCTTCAAAATTTCCATAGCATGAAATAATCCGGACGGCGTGCCATCGGGCAAATCCACCTGTGACGGGTCGCCGCAAACCACCATACGGCAATTCTCGCCAAAGCGGGTCAGGAACATCTTCATCTGCATGGGTGAAGTATTTTGTGCCTCGTCCAGAATGACAAAGGCATTTGACAGGGTACGGCCCCGCATGAAGGCCAGCGGTGCGACCTCAATATCGCCGCTTTCCAGCCGTCTCTCTGTCTGTTCAATGGATATCATCTGCCCCAACGCATCATAGAGCGGACGCAGATAGGGGTCGACCTTTTCCCGAATGTCGCCGGGAAGGAAACCCAGTTTTTCCCCGGCTTCCACCGCCGGACGGGTCAGAATGATCTTATCAACTTTGCCTTCGAGCAGATGCGACACTGCCATAGCCACCGCAAGGAACGTCTTACCCGTTCCCGCCGGACCCAGACCAAATGTCATGTTGGTTTCACGCAGAGACTGAATATAGCGAGCCTGATTTATAGAACGGGGCGAAATGATGGCGTTTCGGGTACGGATGCTGTTCTCTTTGGCGGAAAGATCTTTGCGCTCAATAATTTTCTCATCCTTGGGTGCATCAAAGAAATCTGCCATCCTTATGGCGCCGTCCACGTCACCCATGTCAATTTCTGCGCCATTATCCAGCTTGTCATGTAGGCTGGTGATGATCTGCCCAGCTGTTATGCAGGCATCTTTGTCGCCTTCGATAACCAGAATATTTCCCTTGACGGCAAAACTGGCTCCGGTCTTCTGCTCAATGCGGACAAGATGTGAATTATGTTCGCCGTAAAGTGTTGGCAATTGGCTGTTATCTTCAAATTCGAGGGTTATAGATTTGCTCATTTAACTTACAAATTCACCTTTCAGGCTGCGGGGGCCGGCGCTGATAATTTTCATATCAACCAGTTTACCAAAATTCTTCGCAGCTGTCTCCTCATTGCCCACATCCACATAAACCGCCTGCATATAGGGGCTTCTGCCTACGAGATGGCTGGCTTTCTTGCCGGTTCTTTCCAGAAGCACAGGCATAACCTTGCCCACACTTGCATCATTAAAGGCGCGCTGCTGACGTTCTAGCTCTTCCTGCAATTCCGCCAGCCGTTCCGACTTCACATGGCTTTCCACCTGATCTTCCCAACCCGCCGCTGGCGTTCCGGGACGCTCGCTATACATGAAGGAATAGGCCTGAGCATAATTAACATCGCGCACCAGTTTCATGGTTTCCTGAAAATCCGCATCCGTTTCGCCCGGAAAGCCAACAATAAAATCACCGGACAGAGCAATATCGGGACGCACCACACGAATATCTTCAATACATTTCATATAAGAGGAAATGGTATGATGGCGGTTCATGGCCTTGACAATCTTGTCAGAGCCGGACTGTACCGGCAGATGCAGATAGGGCATACATTGTTCGACCTCGCCGTGAATGGCGATAAGCTCATCTGTCATATCACCGGGATGCGAAGTCGTATATCTAATCCGCTTGAAATCTGTGGTATCCGCCAGATGCCGGATCAGGCGTGCTAGCGACCATTCTTCACCCGCCTCAGACTGCCCGTGATAGGCATTAACATTCTGACCCAGAAGCGTCACCTCAAGCACACCAGCATCATGCAGTTTCCCCGCATCATTCATGACATCCTCAAAAGTACGTGAAAATTCACCACCGCGGGTATAGGGCACCACGCAATAGGTGCAAAATTTATCGC
>JAGLJX010000299.1 GCA_023142175.1 Emcibacter sp. | reverse complement strand
CACCGACCATTTTGGGGAAAGGGCCAATTAACCCTGCCAATGCACTGGGAAAGGCCATTCCAAGCCCCACCATATAGAAAACCATCGGTGTCAAAATAGCCGCAACATGGTTTATAGACATCAATGCCAGCATAAGCATTAAACAGCCTGCCATAGCGCATATCAGTGAACCGACACCCACAATGCGAACAATGCCAACCGTGCCAACAATCCGCCCGCCTACCTGTGTTCCGATCATGTAGCCAGTGACAGCGGTGGCAAAGCAATATCCAAATTGGTCTGCACTCAGCCCTAATATCTCGATAAAGACAAAAGCGGATCCGGATATGAAGGAGAACAACCCGCTGTAACTGAATGCGACAATCAACAGATAACCCGAATAATGTCGATCATTCAGCAGGGTTGAAAAGTTGTGCAGTGTCTGTCTGGGGTGGATGGCATGGGGGTCTTTATTTTGATTGGTTTCCTGTAAAATAAATATTATGCCAAGCACGCATATGCCGCCAAACAATGCCAGTATGACGAAGCTAGCCTGCCAGCCGTATATGATCGTCAAATAGCCACCAATAATTGGCCCCAATGCCGGTGCCACCGCCATGGCGGTTCCCATATATGACAGAATTTTTGCAGATCGCGCCTGCCCGTATATATCGCGCACCATACTTCGCGCCAGTATAACACCGGCACATCCGCCGATGGCCTGTAATATGCGGCCCGTAATTAAAATTTCAATTTCTGTGGATAGCACGCATACAACTGACCCAAAAAGATATATCAATGTACCAAAAAGAATGACAGGTTTACGCCCGAACCGATCAGACAGCGGCCCATAAAAGATCTGACATAAGGCAAATACTACCAGATAAACGCTGAGTGTTAGCTGTACAGTTGGCACATCGGTTTGGAAAAAAGCCTGAATAGAGGGCAGGGCGGGAAGATATAAATCCGTTGTGATAGGCCCGAGAGCTGTCAGCATGGTCAGTAATATAACCACAATCAGTGTATCAGATCGCAATCCCATAAATTTATCCCGCCTTATTGATGTGCAAAATATGCCCCACAAATACTTATTAGATGGTGAAGGACGCTTGCCACCCATGATTACCTCGTATATATACGCTTGCATGTCAATGGTATGCATCAAGATTATGCGTTACTAATCTAATAACTGGAAAATATACAAAATGAGTAAATTTGCGGAACTCGGTCTACGGGAAGCCATCCTTCGTGCTGTGGAAGAAGGGGGATATACAGAGATGACCCCCATTCAAAGTCAGGCAATCCCCAACGTGCTTGAGGGAAAAGATCTGATTGCGGTTGCTCAGACTGGAACTGGCAAAACGGCGGGCTTTTCCCTGCCGATTATCCAGATGCTGTTGAAAGGCGAGGGCAAGCGCAATCCCAAGGTTGCCCGATCCCTGATATTGGCCCCGACCCGTGAATTGGCAGTTCAGATTGCCGAAAATGTTAAGGCCTATGCTAAATATTTGCATCTGCGTATCGCGCTGGTTTATGGCGGTGCATCGTCCAAGCCGCAAATCAAATCTATGATGCCGGGTGTTGATATACTGATTGCCACACCGGGGCGTTTGCTTGATTTGACCAATCAGCGGCATATTGATTTGGGGCAGGTAGAATTTCTTGTGCTTGATGAGGCAGACCGGATGCTCGATATGGGCTTTATCCGCGATATTAAAAAGATACTTGCCTATCTGCCGAAGGTACGCCAGACACTTATGTTTTCTGCTACCATGCCAAGAACTGTTGAAACGCTGGCCAAGACAATATTGCACAATCCGACCCGTATCGAGGTCGCGCCGGGGGCCACCACTGCGGAAAAGGTTGAGCAGCATGTGCTCATGGTACCCAAGACCCGAAAACGTGACCTGCTCATTCATATGCTCAAGGATGAGGATATTAAACGGGTGCTGGTTTTTACCCGGACCAAGCATGGTGCCAACCGGGTGGCGAAACATCTTGATAAGCTGGGGATTACGTCTGGTGCCATTCACGGCAATAAATCCCAGAACGCCCGCCAAAAGGCGCTCAACGAATTTCGTTCCGGCCAGATCAGAGCCCTGGTGGCGACAGATGTGGCCGCACGGGGGATTGATGTGGATGGGGTGACTCATGTGATTAACTTTGATCTGCCCAATGAACCGGAAAGTTATGTCCATCGTATTGGCCGGACGGCGCGGGCAGGTGCCACAGGCATATCGCTTTCATTTTGCGATCATGAAGAACGCGGTTATTTGCGGGACATTGAAAAAATTATTCGCCAGAAAGTCCCCTTGTTGGTAGAACACCCCTATCATTTTGAAGGTGCTGAAGGCCCCGCCCACAGTGGCACAGAAGACGATGCAAAAGGGACCGGGCGAAGAGATGCTCCAAGACGCCGTTCTAATTCCGGCAAACACAAGCCCAACCGCCGTCTGAATCAGCCCAAGCCCCACGGTGCCAAGTCTGGGGGAAATCAACGAAAAGGCCGTTCGTCAAAACAGCGGTCAGGTTAAAAACCCACAGGGGAGTTAAAAAATCTGGTTGATTGAGAATTTGATCGCAATACGTGAAGCAAAATGATTAAACCAAAGTCAGCTGGCGCAGGAATATTAGATACAATTTTAACATTTATTAAGGGTTCTAATATACAATTATCTCGTTTCATGCTATAAAGAAAATAAATGGCAGTAAGCGATGAGAAATGAAGAAAAATCCGGTGTAGGGGTTAGGTCTATACTAAGCTCCATGCGCAAGCACAACAGAAAAACTGTTGTTCAAACGGCAACAATAAAAGTTGACGGATTTTATTTTGATTGCACCGCTTATGATGTTTCACTGGGGGGTATTCGGTTGAAGGTCGATATCCCGATCAAAAGTGGCACAAGTGTTTTAATACAGATGAGAAACAAATTAAAACAGGCCGCAAGAGTGATATGGACAGCGGATGGTTTCATGGGGTTACGGTTTATTGAGAGTCCCGAAAGAGTGAAAGTGGGACTGGGTGTTATGGCCAGTGGGTTAAGTTAATATCTTTCTCAGGTGAGGGGTCTACCCCTGTTAGAGTGCGGTGCAGAACATGATGTACCGCTTTTTTTGTGACTAATTAATTTTATGTAGGTAATTTCCCTAATATTAGTTATTTGCAATTTTTATGTATTTTGCGCTATAGTTCACAATTGTTTTCACTGTCATTGACAAAATTGGATTAATTGTATGAGTAAGGCCAATAAAGAATTGAGAGAAGAATCCCGCAGGCAGATCACGCGGCAGCCCGTGTTGTTGAAAGCCATGCTTGATACGGGGGATTATGAATTTAAGTGCGTAGCACATGACTTGTCACTTAATGGCATCAAGGTTAAACTTGCCCTTCCCTTAGAGACAGAATGTGAAGTATGGTTGATGGTGAAGGACAGCCCGCATATTCCGGCTAGGGTCGCTTGGGCCAGAGACGGCTTTATCGGGCTTGAGTTTTCATTATCCCCACAACGCGTGGCAAAGGCGCTCGGCACCATAGGGGCGCGACTGCCAAGAGTATAAACTCTCTTTTCACCTAGTATTATCAGAATGTGCCATATCGTTGAGATATGGTTTGTGAACGACGCTTTATTGTTGGCTGGGTTATTATTAACTCAGGCTGTTTGGCCGAGTCTTTTTGGTTAAATGAGACGAATCCCCAGAAAACACCATTTCCTTTTGATTTTTTTTATTTGGCTAAAGTATTTTTTCTATTTCCCAAAAGAGGGAGATAGAGGGGGTGTCGCATCTTAAGCTATTGCAATATAAGACATAAACTAACATGGCAGGGGCTATTAACGACCTGTTAATCACTACTCTGTACCATAAAATCCCATTGACTACCCATGCTTTCCCATGTTATTCCATGGGGGCGTGTGAAGGGTAAAATAGGGATACTCTTCAATAATAAATAGAAATAACTACTTGCTGGGGCTGGTAATGCCATTATTTACGTCGACATACATTAACAGGGTAGATAAGAAAGGTCGGGTTTCCGTACCTGCGTCTTTCCGTTCGACTTTGCCCGGCGACGATCAGGCCATAGCCGTTTTCCCCTCTCTGGTCAGCAACGCGATTGAAGGTTTTGATTATTTATATCTTGAGGATATCGCAGAGCGGCTGAATAATTTTGATATGCTGACTACGCCAACTCTGACACAGGAGCCGGCGGCTAAAATTCTGTCCAGAAGTATGGCTATTTCCTGCGATTCCGATGGTCGCATTGTTTTGCCACAGGAATTCATCCGCCATGCAGCTATTACGGACCGGGCGTTATTCGTTGGTCTTGGTCGTACTTTCCAGATTTGGTCACCCGAAGAATATGATATCGCGTTGCCTCAGAATGAGGGGGCATAGATGTGATGACTGAGCCAATGCATGATCCCCGTCATTTCCCCGTAATGCGGGATGAGGTATTAGGCATGGCTACTCCAAGAGACGGCGAAATATTCATTGATGGGACGTTTGGTGCCGGAGGATATAGTAGAGCCCTTCTGGAAGCCGCAAACTGTACCGTTTACGCCATTGACCGCGACCCCACAGTTTTGACGGCGGCCTCCGCTATGGCGGAAGAATTTACGGGCCGGTTTCATCTGCTGCCGGGGTGTTTTTCCCAAATGGATGATCTGGTGCGTGAGCAGGGTGTGGTATCAGTGGATGGCGTGCTGCTCGATATCGGGGTATCCTCAATGCAGTTTGATGATGCCGAACGGGGGTTCTCTTTTCAGAATGATGGCCCCCTCAGTATGCGTATGAGTGATCAGGGCTTGAGTGCAGAAGATGTGGTCAATGATTATGAGGAAGGCGAGCTTGCCGACATCATCTATCAATATGGCGAAGAAAAAAAATCCCGCCGGATTGCAAAAGCTATCATAAATGCCCGCAGTAACGACCGTATAACCCGCACTGCCCAGCTTGCCAGTATTATTGAAAATTCCGTAGGCTATAAGCGTTACATCAAGGGCAAGAGGCAGATACATCCGGCCACCAGAACCTTTCAGGCTTTGCGAATATATGTCAATGATGAGCTGGGTGAACTGAGCAGGGGACTGGCGGCGGCGGAGCGTATTCTGGCGCCGGGCGGGCGGCTATGTGTAGTGTCTTTCCATTCGCTGGAAGACAGAATTATCAAGAAATTCTTTAAAAAGAGAAGCGGTGATGCCGCACGGGGGTCCCGTCATTTACCTCAGGCGATGGCAGAAGAAGACGAAAAAACGCCATCCTTCAAAATGATAGCAAAAGGAGCGGTTAAACCCTCCAAACAGGAAATTGAACTAAATATCAGATCCAGGTCGGCGAAACTTCGCGGGGCCAGCAGAACAACGGCTATCCTCTTTCCCAGAAATGAAACCGGAGATGAAAAATGATCAAGATAGTTACGAGCTTTTTTGTATTGATGGTGATGATTTCAGCGGGAACCGTATATAGCCTGAAAGAAACAACAGAACGGCTTGAAGCTCGAAAGATGCGGCTTTCTGCGGATATACTGAAGGATAGGGCTGCGATAAAAGTGCTTAAGGCGGAAATGGCCTATCTTTCACAACCGAGCCGCCTGCAAAAATTAAGCCGGCGTTTTCTCGCCCTTACTCCATCACGGTCTTATCAGATGGCCGATGATGTAACTGCTATTTCCGGCCGCGAAGATATTAAACGGGTATCCTATCCTGTGGATGAGTTTCCAATGCTTTTGCCTCAGGAAAAACCTACAGTAAAGAAAAAGAAATATAACAAACGGCTTGCACTGGCATCCTATCCGGTAAAAAAGAAACGGGTAAATAAGAAAATCAAAAAGAACAGCTTTTATGACCGTATTTCTCTCAAGCTGGGAGAAGGTGAATGAGATCTGCTGATCTTCATATTGAGGGTGCAAAATCTGAAGCCATCGAAGTGGCAAAGAACAGGCTGATTGTGCCGCTCTTTCTTTTTATTCTGGGGTTTTCGGTGCTGGTTGTGCGGCTGGTGTCTATTGGGTTATTTGAGGATATATCAGATCAGATTGTTCAGGCCCATTCTGCCAATGCGGAAATTGTCCGCGAAAGGGTCGATATACTAGACCGTAACGGAATCGTAATGGCAACTAACCTGCCGGCTCCGTCACTGGCGGTGAGACCCAGATTAATCACAGACCCAGAGGAAACCGCAGATAAAATAGTGGCGGTTCTGCCGGATTTAAACCGTACTCTGGTTTTGAACAAGCTAAAATCATCCCAACATTTCCTGTATATTAAACGCAACCTCTCGCCGACACAGGTGTGGAATATTAATGCTTTGGGTTATCCGGGGCTGGTACTGGAGCAGGCGGAAA
>JAGLJX010000298.1 GCA_023142175.1 Emcibacter sp. | reverse complement strand
ATAACAATCGCCGTTTTTACCGACAACCACATCGAAATCCATTTCGTTATAAACGTCATAGGGCTGTGCCTTACGCAAATCCCACGGAACATTCGAGCCACGTAGCATGGCGCCGGTAAAGCCAAGGGCATAACATTCTTCGGCTGTCACCACACCTATATCCACATTGCGCTGTTTGAAAATACGATTCTCGGTAACAAGTGTCTCAATATCATTCATGGTGTTAGGGAAATTATCACACCAACGCAGAATATCATCGGCAAGCCCTTCGGGCAGATCCTGATGAACACCACCGGGGCGGAAATAATTGGCATGAAGCCGCGCACCACTTACCCGCTCATAAAATTCCATCAGAAGTTCACGCTCCTCAAAGCCCCAGAGAATCGGGGTCAAGGCGCCAACATCCATACCATGAGCGGTTACATTCATGATATGATTAAGGATACGGCCAATTTCAGCATAAAGAACGCGGATATATTGCCCGCGCTCCGGCACTTCCAGTCCGAGAAGCTTTTCAATAGCAAGACAGAAGGCATGTTCCTGATTCATGGGCGAGACATAATCAAGCCGGTCAAAATAAGGGATGGCCTGAAGATAGGTTTTATTCTCGATCAGCTTTTCCGTGCCCCGGTGCAGCAATCCAATATGAGGATCAGCCCGTTCCACAACCTCGCCGTCAAGCTCCAGAATCAGACGCAATACACCATGCGCCGCAGGATGCTGTGGCCCAAAGTTAATATTATAGTTTTTAATGTCTACTTCAGCCATAATCTAACTCTCTTGCCCCTCTTCTGCTTTCTCATCACCGGGAAGGATATATTTAGCGCCTTCCCATGGCGACATGAAATCAAAGTTGCGGAATTCCTGCTGCAATTTGACTGGCTCATAAACAACCCGCCTTTCTTCTTCGCTATAACGAAGTTCAACATATCCGGTAAGGGGAAAATCTTTTCTCTGGGGATGGCCCTGAAAACCATAATCCGTCAACAGGCGGCGCAAATCGGGATGGCCATCAAACATGACGCCATACATATCCCATACTTCGCGCTCATACCAGTTGGCACATTCATATACCCCGACAACGGAGGGAACCGGCGTTTCATCATCGGCCTGTGTCTTGATACGTACGCGAATATTATGCTTCAGGCTCAGCAGGTGATAAACAACATCAAACCGCTTGCGCCGTTCGGGATAATCCACCCCGCAAAGATCGGTAAGCTGTACGAATTTAAAGCTGGGATCGTCCCGCAACGTGGTCAGGATACTGACAATTTTATCAGCCCTTGCCGAGACGGTCAATTCACCCAGCGCAACCTGATAGTCATGCACTTCATTCTCTAAAGCCTCGACAATAGCTTGACCCATATCATTTAGTGAATCCAGATTACTCATCATCATTCCTTACCTGTCTATGGCCGTGGTGCGGCGAATCTTCTTCTGCAGCTGAAGAATACCGTAAACCAGCGCTTCCGCAGTGGGAGGGCAGCCGGGAACATAAATATCAACGGGAACAATTCGATCACACCCGCGCACAACAGAATAAGAATAATGATAATAACCGCCGCCATTGGCACAACTGCCCATGGAGATCACATAGCGCGGCTCTGCCATCTGATCATATACTTTACGCAGTGCCGGAGCCATTTTATTGGTCAGCGTACCCGCAACGATCATCACGTCCGATTGCCGAGGGGACGCCCGCGGGGCAAAGCCCATCCGTTCCACGTCGTACCGTGGCATGCTTGAATGCATCATTTCAACGGCGCAGCAGGCCAGACCAAATGTCATCCACCATAGGGAGCCGGTACGCGCCCAGGCGATCACATCATCAAGGCTCGCCACAACGAAGCCCTTATCGGACAAATCGTCAGAAAGAGATTTGAAATAGGCATCCTGATCCGTGATAGGCAGATTTGCTGTATTGGCATCATTAGACATTTCCGCTTCTACTCCCATTCTAATGCCCCCTTCTTCCACTCATAGATAAACCCGATAGTCAGCACGCCAAGGAAGATCATCATAGAGACAAACCCAAACATGCCGATCTTGCCAAGCGATATGGCCCAAGGGAAGAGGAAGGCGACCTCAAGGTCAAAAATGATAAAGAGAATCGCCACCAGATAAAAACGTACATCAAATGGCTTACGCGCACTGTCAAAAGCCTCAAACCCACATTCATAGGCGGACAGCTTTTCTGTATCCGGCTTCTGTTCAACCACCAACATAGGAAGGAAGATGAATATGCAAGACAAAACAATGGCAATGAAAAAGAAAATCAGTATTGGAAGATATTCGAGCAGCATTTCGTTCATCCGTGCTCAACCCCTTCTTAATTAAATTGTTACAGGCGAATCCACGTCATCGTGGCGTCCCTTCCCTTATAAGGTTTAATAGCCCGAAGTGAAGCAAAAATCCAATGCTTTTTTTGGTAAAAAACTTCATATGTTAATTATAGGAAGCTGTACTAAAAATTAAGGAAAATGGCGGGAGTGACGGGACTCGAACCCGCGACCTCTGGCGTGACAGGCCAGCGCTCTAACCAACTGAGCTACACCCCCCTAGGGTGTGTGACTGATTTAAGGCATTCGCCCTATCCAGTCAAGCAGCTATTGTCAAATTTTGCAAAATAAAAACTTACAAACTAAGCTACTGTATTATTTAAAAAAATGGTGGGCGATGAGAGACTCGAACTCCCGACATCTTCGGTGTAAACGAAGCGCTCTACCAACTGAGCTAATCGCCCCATTTTTTAAATAACATGATGTGTTAAGCATCACGTGGGTGCATATCTACAGACTGTTTGGAGATATGTAAAGCATAAAAAAAGACGGTCAGTAATTTTCTTACTAACCGTCTTTTTTCATTAAGAAAATTATTTATTTACAGCGTCTTTAAGGCCTTTACCGGCTTTAAATTTAGGCTGCTTGGATGCAGGAATTTGAATTTTTTCACCGGTGCGTGGGTTGCGGCCTTCACTGGCAGCACGTTGCGCAACGCTAAATGTTCCAAAGCCTACCAAACGTACGGCGTCCCCTGAGGCCAAAGCATCTGAAATAGATGCCAACACACCATCAACTGCGGAAGCTGCATCTACTTTTGAAAAGCCTGCGGCGGTTGCCACTGCGGCGACTAGATCATTTTTGTTCACTATCTTCCCCTTATATGTAAGTTTATTGAACTGATTAAAAGTGGGTGCAGTGTAGACGCGGTTTTTTGTTACGTCAAAGAGAAAACCACACAAAACTGCGGTTTTTTGAACAAAGTTTGCTTGACATTGATATAACTTTGTATTTTACCATTAAAAAAGCACTCTACCCGTGTTGTAGAGTGCTTTATCCCACAAATTAGCTAAAATTTGATTATATTTTAGTGACGAATTTGTGCCCCAAAATCAGATTCGGGCTTATCATCAGCCAGACTTGTCGCAGCTTCCGCATCATCAGGTGTTATGGGAAGCAGTGATTCTACCAAGGCTACTTTCAGAACTTCATCCACCTTGCTAACCGATATGATCTTAAGCCCCCGAATAACATTATCGGGAATATCCGCAAGATCTTTCATATTTTCGCTCGGAATGAGTACGGTTTTTATGCCGCTCCTGAGGGCTGCCAGTAATTTCTCCTTAAGGCCACCGATAGGTAGCACACGACCGCGCAGGCTAATCTCACCTGTCATCGCCACATCACGCCGCACAGAGTTATTAGTCAAAACAGACACTATTGAAGTGATCATGCCGACACCTGCTGATGGTCCATCTTTTGGTGTCGCCCCTTCGGGTAAATGGATATGTATATCGGTTTTGTCAAATGTGTTCGGCTGAATTCCAAATTCCAAG
>JAGLJX010000297.1 GCA_023142175.1 Emcibacter sp. | reverse complement strand
TCGATCAGATTGTTTCGGAAGCGGCACGATTACGTTATCGCTCCGGCGGTGAATATTGGGCGCCGATCACCATCCGAACCCCTTGTGGTGGTGGTATTCGCGGCGGGCAGACCCATTCCCAAAGTCCGGAGGGTATATTTACCCATGTGTCGGGGATCAAGACCATCATGCCATCCAACCCTTATGATGCCAAGGGGCTGTTGATCAGCGCCATCGAGGATGATGATCCGACAATCTTTTTTGAGCCAAAGCGGCTTTATAATGGCCCGTTTTATGGCGACCCCAAGGCGCAGGCGCAATCTTGGGATAATCATGCCAAGGGTGATGTCCCCGAAGGACATTACACGATTCCAATCGGCAAAGCCGAAACCATGCGGGCGGGGAATGACCTGACCATCGTGACTTATGGCACCATGGTTCATGTGTCGCTCGCGGCGGCAGAATTATCGGGCTATGACGTGGAGGTTATCGACCTGCGTACGCTCACCCCGCTTGATATTGATCATATTGCCTCATCTGTATGCCGTACGGGGCGGTGTGTCGTAGTTCATGAGGCGACAAAAACCGGTGGCTTTGGTGCAGAGATACTCTCGCAAATTCAGGAAAGCTGTTTCTGGAAACTGGAATCCCCCATACAGCGTGTGGCGGGTTGGGATATTCCTTACCCCCATGCTTTTGAGTGGGAATATTTTCCGGGACAGGAACGGGTGCTGGACGCGATCAAAAAAGTTATGGAGGGTTAAAAAATGGGACAGTATAATTATAAACTTCCTGATCTTGGCGAAGGGCTTGTGGAAGCTGAAATCGCCGACATTCATGTGAAAGTGGGCGATATGGTCACGGAAGACCAGCCCTTGATCGACATGATGACCGACAAGGCCACCGTTGAAATGCCCAGCCCCGTGGATGGAAAAATTCTGTCCATCAGTGGCAACTCCGGTGACATGATCACCGTTGGTTCGGTCATGGTGGTCATAGAGATTGAAGGCGATGGAAACTCAGAAGCGGAGCCTGTCAAATCAGAACCCATTGCAGAACCGGCCCCCGTTAAAGCGGAGCCAGTTGTAAAGACGGCCCCTGTATTGACCGGAACAACAAGTGAGAAGCCTTTAACATCCCCCGCGGTTCGGCGGCGGGCGTTGGAGGAGGGTGTTGACCTTACCCGTGTTCCGGGCAGTGGTCCTGCGGGACGGATCAACCATCAGGATCTGGAAGATTTCATTGCGGCGGGCGGTCGTGCCGGACAACCGGAACAAAAGAACCGCACAGCCATAGAAGAAATTCCGGTGATCGGTATCCGCCGCAAAATCGCGGAAAGGATGGAACTGAGCAAACGCTCTATCCCTCATTATTCCTATGTGGAAGAAGTGGATGTGACAGAAGTTGAAAAACTGCGCGGCTTTCTGAATGACAACCGCACAGAAGATCAGCCGAAATTATCCATCCTGCCCTTCATCATGTTGGCGACCCTCAAGGGTATGGAAAAATTCCCCGAATGTAATTCCCATTATGATCCGGAACATAGTCTTGTTCGGCGATTCTCCGGCGTTCATCTGGGTATCGCCAGCCAGACGCCAAACGGTCTGATGGTTCCTGTGGTAAGTCATGCAGAAAGCCGTGATATATGGGATATGGCGGCGGAGATGATACGCGTGTCCTCTGCGGCCCGTGCGGGCAAGGCCAAGCGGGAAGAATTATCCGGCTCTACCGTTACCATAACCAGCCTCGGCAAGATTGGCGGCATCGTGACGACACCTGTGATTAATTATCCGGAAGTTTGCATCATCGGGGTTAATAAAATCGTCCCGCGGCCTATGGTCATGGGCGGCACGGACATTAAAATTCGTCAGATGATGAATCTGTCCTCGTCTTTTGACCACCGCGTGGTGGACGGGTTTGTTGCCGCCGAACTTATTCAGTATATCAAAGGGGTTTTAGAACAGCCCGCAACTTTATTTATGTAAAGGGTTTACCAATGGATATGAAATGCAAGCTATTGGTTATCGGGGCAGGGCCGGGCGGTTATGTCGCGGCCATCCGTGCGGGGCAACTGGGCATTGATACCATCATAGTCGAGGGCGATAGGGCCGGAGGAACCTGTCTGATTCGGGGATGTATCCCGTCCAAGGCCTTGATTCATGCGGCGGATAAATATCAACAAATCCAGTCCCATGCTGGCAAGGGTCATTTGGGTATTTCCATAAAATCCAAGCCTGTTCTTGATTTCAAAAAGACGATGGCTTGGAAAGAGGGTATTGTTGATCGTCTTAATGGTGGCGTGGAAGGTCTGCTGAAAAAAGCCAAAGTCCGCCAAATTAAAGGCTGGGCAAAATTCAAGGATGCCAAGACCTGTGACGTTGATACAAAAAGCGGCACGGTGACCATCACCGCAGAGCATGTAATCCTTGCCAATGGCTCAAAACCCACTGAATTACCGTTTCTGCCTTACGGTGGCGATGTGCTGTCGTCCACGGAAGCCCTGACCCTGACGCAAGTGCCAAAGAAACTTGTTGTGGTGGGTGCGGGTTACATCGGGCTTGAGCTTGGCATAGCCTACAGTAAACTTGGCTCAGACGTGACCTTCATTGAGGCCGATACACGTATACTTGCCACTTATGACAAGGAACTGACCGCCCCCGTGCAACAATGGCTTAAAAAGAATGATATTACAGTACATCTGGGCGCCAAGGCATCCGGTTGGAAGGACAATACATTGTCCTATACCGATAAGGAGGGCGCAGAACAGACCATAGCTGCTGACAAGCTTCTGGTGACTGTGGGACGCAAGCCTAATACAGAAGGTTGGGGCTTGGAGAATATGGCGGTTGATATGAATGGGCCATTCATCAAGATAGACAAACATTGCCATACCGCCATGAAAAATGTCTGGGCCATTGGTGATGTTACCGGAGAGCCCATGCTGGCCCATCGTGCTTCTGCACAGGGTGAAGTGGTCGCGGAGATTATTGCGGGCAAAAAACGTGAATTCAACCCCAATGCCATTGCGGCAGTATGTTTTACTGATCCCGAAATTATTGCGGTTGGGCAGTCTGCTGCGGAAGCAAAAGCCGATGGCGTTGAGACCATTGTCGGTAAATTCCCCCTGATGGCAAATGGTCGGGCATTGACCATGGAAGCCGGAGA
>JAGLJX010000296.1 GCA_023142175.1 Emcibacter sp. | reverse complement strand
GCAACGGCGACCGCAAGCTCAAAGAAATTAGACGTGCCGATCAGGCAGGCGGGTGCCGCAATATTATGGGGCAGTTTCATAGCCTTAGCCGCGCCGTAAGCTATGACAAAAATCCCATAAGTCTGGATGAGCAGGGGGATGGCGATGAGTATAATGGCCAGCGGCTGGGCAAGGATTGTTTGGGCCTGAAAACCAAATAACAGCACCACTGTAGCCAGTAAACCTACCACAGACCAGGGTTTGAGCCGCTGAATAAACCGGTTCAGATGCTGATGATTGTTTTTTGTATTCAGTTTTTTGCGGGTAAAATATCCTGCAATCAAGGGCAGCAGGACATATAAAACAACGGACAGCAGCAGGGTTTCCCACGGCACAGTAATATCGCTGATCCCCAGTAGAAATGCGGCGATGGGGGCAAAGGCGAATATCATGATGAGGTCATTGACCGACACTTGGACGAGCGTGTAGTTAGGGTCGCCTTTAACCAGTTGGCTCCAGACAAATACCATGGCCGTACAGGGGGCCACACCAAGCAGGATCATGCCGGCGATATATTCACTGGCTGTTTGGGGATCGACAAAATCCACAAAAATAACTTTAAAAAACAACCATCCCAAAGCCGCCATGGAAAAGGGTTTGATCAGCCAGTTGATGGTCAGGGTCAGCAAGAGGCCTCTGGGCCGTTTACCGACATCCTTTATCGCTGTAAAATCTATCTGTACCATCATGGGATAGATCATCACCCAGATCAGCGCGGCAACCACTAAGTTAACATGGGCAAATTCCAGATCGGCAATCGTGATAAATAACTCGGGTACTATGTTGCCTGTTGTAACCCCCGCTATGATACATAACCCAACCCAAAGTGATAAATAACGCTCAAAAATACCCATTTGCCTATACCCTTGTTTTTTTAATGTTTAATTTGATACTACGGCATATATCAAATTGTCAACATAATTGACTTGGAAAAATCGTTAATTGGGGTATTGTCAATATATGGATCAAGAATTTGCTATAGAAAATTTTTCCGCCCTTGCGCAGGACAGCCGACTGGCAATATTTCGTTTGCTGGTCAGCAGGGAACCACGGGGGCTACCTGTTGGTGAGATATCGCGTCAGTTGGATATTATCCCTTCAACGCTTTCGGGCCATTTGGGTATTCTCAAGCGGGCAGGACTGCTAAAGTCAACCCGACATCAGCGGGAGATACATTACACAGTCAACCTTGACCATATGGGTGATCTGATCCGTTTTATGCTAAAGGACTGCTGTAATGGGCAGGTTGAAAATTGCGGCGAGATCATATCCCTGATCTAGACCTGATATGGATTTAACTCTACCATTTCAGTCAGTTCCAGCGGGGCGTTTCCCACTTTTATTATCGGGCATTTGAAAGTATGAGCCATACATAATGATGTCCACATCACGTCCATTACCGGACAGGGGCATGCCGATTGAGTTAAATGTTAAAAATGTTTTTCTTGACCATAGTAGCTTTCCTGAGACAAAATAAGGGCGTTTATTCTTGACGACCCGTTCATATCTTTCCCTGAGGTGAAGATCCATCTCCGGGTGCTCATCAAGATAACTCCCCGTGATATCTTTACCCAATGCGTTCACGGTTTCGGTGCCTACCAGCCTCATTTTAAATCTTTGTGTGTCATGCTCTACATCAATAAGACTTACATACGGCAGGAGGCTGACAATATCAGTAGGGTGTAAATTTGCGCGACTTGGCATATTACACTCGCCCTTCATAACCAGCCAATATTGATATATATCTTTCAATATATCATTGGGTAGATCATCAGAAGAGAAATCTTCAATAAAAACATCGTCATCTAACACAGCAAGATACTCGTTAATTAGACACGCTACTATGTTGGGCGCGCTAAATTTGAAATAAGCTAGAACGTAGGGGTTAGCTAAGCTCTAATATACGGGTTATCAAATAAGTAGAATTTCCCTTGCAGGCCATAATTCAGTACCTGCAAGGGGGCTTGGAATTAACCACCGTTGGTGTTACGGGCATTCTCCCGGGCATTCTCCCGGGCATTTTCTTTTGCAACTTCACGGGCTTCGCGGGCGGCTTCTTTTGCCACTTCACGGGCTTCACGCGCAGTTTCCCTTACTACATCACGGGAAGCCTGACGACTTTCATTTCTGGCCTGGCGCGTATCCTGGTCAATATCATCCTGGCGCACCCGGTCAAGGCTGTCATGATCAATCCGGGCAAGGAATTTTTCTTTGCTACTTTCTGCCCTTGCAGTCATGCGTGCGGCCTGTTCCAGAAATTTATCATCACCACTTTCTTCTGCTTTGGCTTCGAATTTTCCGGCGAGGCTAAGAAATTTAGCTTCTTCCTCATAGGCCTTGGTCAGAAAATTAATTTGTCTTTTGTCATAGTCTTCATCAAGGGCGAGTTGAAGAAGGTCGGAATTAAGAGCAACCGGGAATTTATTTTGCAGGCTGTTGTTCAGGGAGCGGTTAAAGGCGCGCAACTGTTCTTCAGATAATTGCCCCACCAGACTAGCAACCAGTTCTTTTTCTGCATTTAAATCGTCTAACGTACCCTGCGCACCAGCCAAAACTGATTCGGCATCAGTTAAGGTAGTGTTAGCATCGGTTAAAGCCGTATTTGCTACAACTAATGCGGCTTCAGCGTCAGTGAGCTCTTGACTGCCTGCTGCAGCGGCGGCAACCGCATCTGTAGCAGTAGTTACGGCATCATTTGCGGCGGTTACGCTATCGGTAGCTGCTGTAATGGTATCATTTGCGTTGGTCACGGCTTCTTCAGCCTCGGTGATGGCCTCACTTTCATCTGCCATGAAAGTTTCAACCAGAAGGTCAGCGGATCCGAATTTATCCCCTTCAGTATCCTCAGTTTGTGCAAAGACGGACTGCGGCATTATTAATAATGCCAGCGCAATGAATAGTGATTTAAGTGGTGTAGAACGCATTTCTCATCCTTTATATTAGGTGTATCTGTAACGAGTTAGTGTATCATAAATTGCATCTAAGACAACCTTATGTAATGTAACGAGTAGCCTTATAGGGTAGATAATTTAAGATATTATAAAAAATAGTTAAATTGCTTCCTAGTTATCATGATGAAAATAAACTAACATTTTTCTGGAATATTATAGAATGACAACACAGGGGTCGATTATGAATATTATTAACAGCATTAAGGTCATATTTTTGGTTATGGTGGCGACACCAGCATGGGCTGAAACAGACTTCGGGGCAGGTGAGAAAATCTACCAGAAACATTGTGCCGCCTGCCACGGCGTGGAATTGGAGGGCGGTATAGGTAGTAGTTTTGTTGACCATGTCTGGAATTATGGCAAGGATCCGGAACTGATAGGGATGAATATCAAATTCGGCATACTTAATCTTGAAATGCCGGCATGGGAAGGTATTTTGACTGATAATGAAATTAAATCAGTCATTATGTTCATTATGGATATAGACAAAAATTCACCTTTGGCCCAACCGCAAATCGCCCAAAAGTTTAAAACTGAAATTTACGGCCTGAATATGGAAATTCTGGATGACAGTCTGGTTGAACCCTGGTCGATTGCTTTTATTAATAAGGATGACGCACTGGTAACCGATAAGGTGGGCAAGCTTTATCGAATGGTGAACGGCAAAATCCAGAAACAAGCCATAAAAAATATTCCTGATGATATTACAAATATTGGTCAATCGGGGCTGCTGGATGTGGTTCTGGACCCGGAATATGCCAAAAATGGTTGGGTCTATCTGTCCTATAGTCATGAATTGGCAAAAACCAAGGGCGAGAAACGGGGCAGGGCTATGACCCGTATCATTCGGGGGCGTATCATGGACGGAGGCTGGCTTGATCAGCAGATATTATATGAAGCTGACCATGAGCTATATTCCCAAACCCGGCATCATTATGGCTCCCGCATCATTTTTGACGAAGACGGCTATCTGTATTTTTCGGTTGGGGATCGGGGCGCTAAAGAACAGGCGCAGGATTTATCGCGTCCCAACGGAAAAATTCACCGCATATATAAAGACGGCAGTATTCCTAAAGATAACCCCTATGTTAATCAGCCCGAAGCTATCGCCTCTATTTACAGTTATGGGCATCGTAACCCGCAGGGCATATCCCTGCATCCTGCTACTAAAGAAATTTGGTCAACGGAACATGGCCCTATGGGTGGGGATGAGTTAAATCATGTCCGGCGGGGCAAAAATTTTGGCTGGCCTGAGATAACATATGGCACCAATTATGATGGAAATATCATTTCCGAATTCACGGAAAAGGATGGCATGGAACAGCCCGTTCATCATTGGACGCCGTCAATTGCTGTTTGTGATATAGATTTTTATGCAGGTGATAAATTCTCAGAATGGAAAAATAACCTGCTGGTCACCTCGCTAAAATACAGGGATTTAAGGCGTCTGGTTATTGATGGTGATAAGGTTGTCCATGAGGAAATTTTGTTAAAGGGCGTGGGCCGGATGCGCAGTGTCACGGTTGCACCGGACGGCGCCATATATGTATTGGCCAACGAGCCATCTTTGATTTTGCGTTTAACGCCAAATATTGATAATAAAGACTGATAGGGACGACTTCATATTTAAAAAATAGTAATGGGAATTAATGATGATTTTAGGTCAAAAAAAGATACCTTTAGGGGCGCGTATTTTATGGGTTTTGGCGCTTCTTCTTATGCTGGTTGTATTAGCCGGCGGCCCGGGGGTGCATTTGGGGTTATGGTCGCCGATTGAGGGCTTTGTATTGTCCATGCGGGCTGGATTTATGGGGGGGCTT
>JAGLJX010000295.1 GCA_023142175.1 Emcibacter sp. | reverse complement strand
GCGGCATGGGCAAGGTTATATTGACCCTGCTTATCGGGCTGGTCCTTGCCGCACCAGTTAGTTATCTGCGTATGTCCAAGGGCGGCGGCGTTCCGCCAATCCATGACATCACCACAGATGTGATCAATCCACCAGTCTTTATTGCCCTTGTAGGCAAACGTGGCGAGGGTGCAAATAGCCTTGACTATGAAGGGGCGGAACTGGCCGCTGCGCAAAAGGCATCCTATCCTGACGTAAAACCGCTTATGGTTTCAGAAGGTCCGGAACAGGTTTTTAAGAAAGCTCTAAATGTGGCCAGAAAACAGGGGTGGAAAATTACGGGAGTTGATGCAGGTGCCATGCGTTTTGAAGCTACAGACCGTTCATTATGGTTTGCTTTTGCCGACGATATTGTCGTGACCATCAAGGCGACGGAAGCTGGCAGTCAAATTGATCTGCGTAGTGTTTCCCGCGTGGGTCAGAGTGATCTTGGTGTTAATGCCAAACGTATTATGGCTTTTCAGAAGGCCTTAACATCGGACCTTTAAATAGAGAAGTATAATTTTATGTCCATGATTGTGAACCGTCGGGATTTGGATTTCCTGATGTATGAGGTATTTGATCTTGACCGGCTTTTGACCACGGATCGCTACGGCGACTATGACCGGGAAGTGGTCACAGCTGTACTCGATACGGCCCAGACCATAGCGGAAGATAAATTTTTGCCCTGCGCGGCTAAACTTGATGCCAATGAGCCGCAATTCGATGGCACACAGGTTCAGATCATCCCCGAAGTTAAAGAGGCACTTGACGCTTATCGGGAAGCAGGGTTCTTTTCGGCTCCTTTCGATGAAGATATTGGCGGAATGCAGATGCCGTGCATGGTCAGTTCTGCCTTAAATGGTATTTTCAACTGTGCCAATATCGGCATTTCCAGCTACTCGTTCCTCACTCAGGCCAATGCCGGTATGATGGCGGCTTATGGCAGTGAGGCGCAAAAGGCCCTATATCTTCCGCCCATGCTGGAAGGGCGATGGTATGGCACTATGTGCCTGTCCGAACCACAGGCTGGATTTTCCCTGTCGGACATTCGTACCAAAGCAACCTTGGACGGGGACGGGCAATATCTTATTACCGGAACCAAGATGTGGATTTCCGGCGGTGATCAGAATATTTCAGAAAATATCATTCATATGGTGTTGGCGCGGATTCCCGGCGGCCCTGCGGGTGTTAAGGGTCTGTCCCTGTTCGTTGTGCCCAAAATTCGGGTCAATGCTGATGGCTCGCTCGGTGAGGATAATAATATCGCCCTTGCGGGATTAAATCATAAAATGGGCCATCGGGGAACCACAAATGCCCTGCTTAATTTTGGCGAAAAGGGCGACTGTTACGGCACGCTCATTGGGGAGCCACACCGGGGGCTGTCCTATATGTTCCATATGATGAATGAGGCCCGTACCGCCGTTGGTTACGGGGCCGTAATGTCTGGTCTGGCGGGCTATCTCTATTCTCTGGATTATGCCAGAAATCGCCCGCAGGGACGTCACCCCCATGAAAAAGACCCTGAATCCCCGCAGGTCATGATCATCGAACACGCGGATGTGAAACGGATGCTCATGGCCCAGAAGGCCTATGTGGAAGGCGGTCTGTCACTGGTGACATATTGTACCGGATTGATTGATGCACAGGCGGTCACTGATGATGCACAGGAAAAGGCAAATCTTGGTTTGCTGCTGGATATCCTGACACCGATCGCCAAATCATGGCCGTCTGAATTTTGCCTAGAAGCCAACAAATATGCCATTCAGATTCTGGGCGGCTACGGCTATACACGGGAATATCCGGTGGAGCGTTTTTATCGCGATAACCGCCTAAATCATATTCATGAGGGAACCCACGCCATCCACGGTATTGACCTTCTGGGCCGCAAGGTTCGCATGAAGGGCGGCGCTGCTCTACAGGCCTTGGAACAGGTCATTCAGCAAACCATACAGGATGCGGCGGAGGTTGATCTTCTCGCGGGCTATGCGGGTGAGCTTGGTGCCGCTTTTGAGGTATTGAAAAAGACCGCTGCGGCGGTGGCAAAGACAGATAACATCAATCTGATGTTGGCCAATGCGACGGCATATCTGGATGCATTTGGTCATGTTGTTGTCGCTTGGTTATGGCTCAAGCAAGGACTTGCGGCATATAAGGGATTAGAAGGTGACAAGGGCGAGCAAGATTTCTATAATGGGAAATTAGCAGCTTGCCGGTTTTTCTTCCGTTACGAGTTGCCCGGTGTTTATACCCGCTTTGCCTTGGTCGAGTCTTTGGATGAAACCTGCCTGACCATGGACAATTCACAATTCATAGGTCTGTGAAGTATCTGAAATCATTGAATATAAAAATAATATTTGACTAAATGGTCAAATTTTTATACTATTAGACCAGATAGGAGATATTCTATGACCAACCAAGCGCGTAAAGCCGTTTGTGCGAAAGTATCCGCTACAGAATTTTTTGACGATTTGCATAAGCCTCTGAATGGCTTGATGGCTATAAAAGAGGCCGATCATTGTATCTATTGTTATGACGCGCCCTGCATTCAGGCCTGCCCTACATCCATAGATATTCCCACTTTCATTCATCAGATCAGAACCGGCAATGTCTCCGGCGCGGCGCAGACTATTCTGAGCGAAAATATTATGGGCGGCACCTGCGCCCGCGCCTGCCCGACAGAAGTTCTCTGCGAGGAGGCCTGTGTCCATAATGGCGGCGATAGCAAGCCTGTAGAGATCGGGCTTTTGCAACGCTATGCCACAGATCACCTGATGGCGCAAAGTGGCCCGCATCCTTTCAGTCGTGCGGCGGATAGCGGGCGGCATATTGCCGTTGTTGGTGCGGGGCCAGCGGGACTGTCATTCGCTCACCGCGCCGCTATGCTTGGACACAAGGTAAGCGTCTATGAGGCAAAATCGAAACTGGGTGGCCTTAATGAATATGGCCTTGCCGCTTATAAAATGGTTGATGATTTTGCGGCGAATGAGGTCGCCTTTTTGTTGGGTATCGGCGGCATTGAAATATATTATGACAAGGCGCTGGGCTCATCAATCTCGCTTGATGATCTACAGGTGAAACATGATGCAGTATTCATCGGAATTGGTCTGGGAGATACCAATGACCTTGGTCTTGACGGTGAAGACAAGCCGGGCATTTCCAATGCCATAGATTTTATCGAACAGCTTCGTCAGACGAGCGATTTATCTGGTATAAAGCTAGGGAATGACATCATCATTATCGGCGGCGGCAATACGGCG
>JAGLJX010000294.1 GCA_023142175.1 Emcibacter sp. | reverse complement strand
CTTTCCACGTCATTATGCTGAACATATCTCAGTATTTTGTATATTAAGCTCCGCCATCTTGTCGGTATTTTCCCTAAAGAACTGGGCCACTATTGCTAGATTAATCAAAAGACTTTCTGATAATACTTATATATTATACTTTATTGTAAGTAGAAACTCGCGCGGGCAATACAATCAGAATAGATATTGAGTAAAAACCAATGAAAAAAATAATAAATGTGGCTGAGGTGGCAGATCAGAAATGGAATTTTATTGAAGACTTTTATCCTGATAAAGATGTGTGTTGGAAATATTATTCAGCTAATTCAAAAAATTGGTTAGAGCGCATTGTGAAAAGGCCAAAAATTAGCAGATACATGGCGTGCATGAAGGCATCTATGCAGCTAAGAAAAAAGGGGGGCATTGTAATTTCGCATATGCCAAGAACTACACATTGGCAAAGCAAATTTATGAATATGTTGAATGTAAAGTCGCGGCATTTAGCTTTTTCGTTTAATTTTACCGAGTTGCCTAATCGTCGTACGAGGGCGTCTATGTCTGATAGCTTTAAGCGAGTTGAGTGTTTTGTTGTTTATAGTGAGTTTGAAAGAAAGTTATATTCTGATTATTTCCGCGTACCGATAGAAAAAATTAAGATGTTACATTGGGCGATGGAAACACCACAAGTGGATGAAAACTTTATTCCTGTTAAAGGAAGTTATTATTGTTCAATTGGTGGTGAGGGGCGAGATTATAAAACGTTATTATTGGCTTTTGAAAAGCTAAAAGATATCAAGCTAGTTATTGTAACCAGACCACATACCATTGAAGGGCTGAGTATTCCTAAAAACGTGAAAGTTTTTTATAATATCCCTCATTCAAAATTCTGGGCCGTTGTGAAAAATAGTAAGGCTGTCTTGGTACCACTTATAAATGAAAATACAGCTTGTGGCCACATTACACTTGTTGGCTCAATGAAATTAGGTAAGGCAATAATAACGACAAAGTCAAAGGGGACGGAGGATTACATTTTCCCTAATGATAACGCTCTGGTGACACCTCCTGGCGAAGTAGACCCTATGGTTGACGCGGTTAAATTATTAGAAAAAAATGGTTCTTTATGCAAAACACTTGGCGATAATGCGCTGGTTTTTTCTAACCAATATTGCGATCTTTCAAATTGGGTAAAATTTATTAAATCATTTATTGAGACTTAAAATTAAATATTTAACTTCTTAGAAATTTACAGAAGTCATCTAGGCTAATATTTAAATATCCAATTCCGCCACCTTGTCGGCATTTTCCTGAATGAACTGGAACCGTAATTCCGGCTTCTTACCCATAAGTTGATCCACCCGTTCCGCCGTCTCTAACCTTCCACCTTCGGGGATGATAACGCGGAGCAGGGTGCGTTTGTCGCGCTTCATGGTGGTTTCTTTAAGCTGAGCTGCCGGCATCTCGCCAAGGCCTTTAAATCGGCTGATCTCGATCTTGCCGCGTCCTTTGAACTCGGTTTCCATTAGCTCGTCTTTATGTTGGTCATCGCGGGCATAAAATACTATGCCGCCCTGAGCGATACGGTACAGCGGGGGCTGCGCCAGATAGAGGTGGCCGTTTTTGATTAATTCGGGCATTTCCTGATAAAACAGCGTGATCAACAGCGTTGCGATATGAGCGCCGTCCACGTCCGCATCGGTCATGATAATTATTTTTTCGTAGCGCAGCGCGTCTTCATCATATTTATCGCCCGCGCCGCAACCAAGCGCGAGGGTAATGTCGGCTATTTCCTGATTGCCGCGAATCTTGTCACGGGTGGCACTGGCCACATTGAGAATTTTACCACGAATGGGCAAAATCGCCTGTGTTTTCCGGTCACGGGCCTGTTTTGCTGAGCCGCCCGCACTATCCCCTTCCACGATATAGATTTCTGTACCAAGTGGCGCATCCTGAGAGCAATCAGATAGCTTGCCAGGCAGGCGTAGCTTGCGTTTGTTGGTGGCGGTTTTGCGTTTGACATCCTTTTCTTCACGCCGGCGCATACGTTCTTCGGCCCGTTCCAAAGCCCAGGCCAGCAGGTCGTTAGCCATGGCAGGAGAGCCGCTTAACCAGTGATCAAAATGATCACGGATAGCGTTATCCACCAGTTTAGCGGCTTCTGGATTGGTGAGTTTATCCTTGGTCTGACCCTGAAATTGCGGGTTTTTGATAAAGACAGAGATCAGGCTGCAACTGTTGACATATATGTCCTCGCCCGTGATGCCTGCGGCCTTTTTATTGCCAATAAGTTCGCCATATGCCTTGATGCCTTTGAGCAGTGCTGCGCGTATACCGCTTTCATGAGTGCCACCGATAGGGGTTGGCACTGTGTTACAATATGACCGGATATTACCGTCACCATATTCAGGCCAGCTCACCGCCCATTCAACACGCCCCTGATCATCAGCAAGAGCAGAGACTCCATGGAAATTTTCTTCCGTTACCCGACTTCTTTTTTCCATGGCCGTGGTAAGATAATCATTCAGCCCACCGGGAAAATGGAAGGTGTCTTTTTCTTCTACTTTGTCGCCTTCCTTGATCAATTCCGGCGCACATTGCCAGCGGATTTCCACACCTCTGAACAGATAAGCCTTTGATTTGGCAAGCTGGTATAGTTTGGCAGGCTTAAACCTTAGAATTTTGCCAAAAATTTCATGATCGGGGAAGAAAGTAACTTTCGTGCCGCGCCGGTTATTAGTCGGGCCGATATTTTCCAGCTTCGAAGTTGGTTTTCCGCGCGAAAAACTCTGCTGCCAGACCTGCTTGTCCCGCGCAACCTCAACCATGAGCCATTCGGACAGGGCATTAACCACTGAA